>JAADFC010000134.1 GCA_013153105.1 Thermoproteota archaeon | reverse complement strand
GCTCACCTCATCACAGCTCAGCCCCAAAGGTCCTCCTCACCGCGGGGGGATGACGAGCCAACACCTAGCCGAGCATCCAGGCGGGTGCGGTGACGTATTCCCTGCTGGCCGACCCTCCGCTCCTAAAACCTGTGCGTCCTAGCCCTCCACGGCTCGACCCTCCAGCTCCAACACCTTCCAGAACTCTTCCACGCTCCGGATAACCCTCAAACCACGCTTGCCCGCCTCGAGTTCGAGCAGCCTCTTCTTGAACTCTACGCCTCTAGAGAAGCCGCCCAGCCCGCGGGAGGCAACCACCCTGTGGCAGGGCACTACAATGAGCCACTTGTTAGCCCTCATCCACGCCCCTACAGCCCTGGGCGAAGTACCTACAAGCCTGGCCAGCGTGGAGTACGTGACTGCATACCCCGGGGGCAACATGGAGAGTAGCAGGTAGACCGCATCCCTCCTAGACCGCGGCTGGGCTAGCACCCGCACCGCTTCACCGAGCCACTCCTCGACCCCGCCGGCCAAGGGGGACCCAGGTCACTGCGGCTTTAACGGGGGCTAGCATAATTAGCCGCACCCCGCCCTTTACACGCTGCAAGCCCGGGGTAAACCCGTGGCGACGCTTGAGTTCAAACCTCGCACCGTACGTGGCAAGCGGTGGAAACTACGTATAGACGACTTCCCGGAGCCCTACCGCACGCTCTACAAGATACTCGAGAGGCAGGGCTACATTATCATAGGGAGGCACAGCGTCTACAAGAAGTGCCACTGGACACACGCCGCCATAGTGGAGAGGAGGTTCTGCTACAAGTGCACCTTCTACGGCATAGAGAGCCACAGGGATATACAGATGAGCCCATCCGCGCTATGGTGCTGGAACGCCTGCCTCCACTGCTGGAGGCTAAGGCCGACCGACACAATGAAGTGGGACGATACTAAGATACCGTGGGTGGACGACCCCGACCTAATAGTGGAGGGGAGTATAGAGGCGCACCGCGAGGCTCTAATGGGCTACCGCGGCCACCCGAGGGCCGACAAGAAGCTGCTCGAGGAGGCAATGAACCCGGTGCATGCGGCGATAAGCCTAACCGGCGAGCCTACGCTCTACCCGAGGCTGGGCGAGCTCATAGAGGAGTACCACCGCAGGGGCATAACAACATTCCTAGTGACGCGCGGTGTCCGCCCTGACGTTCTCGCGAACCTCGAGGAGGAGCCCAGCCAGCTCTACATAAGCATAGAGGCTTGGGACAAGAAGAGCTACGAGTACTTCGACAAGCCGCTGGTCCCCCGTGCATGGGAGCTTACCATGAAGACGCTTGAGATGCTGCCATCCTTCTCCAGCCCCACTGTAATAAGGTTCACTATAGTGAGAAGCTTCAATATGCACGAACAGGCGCTCAAGGCGTGGGCTAAGATGGTTGAAATAGCGCAGCCCACCTACATAGAGTTCAAGTCCTACATGCATGTCGGCGCTGCAAGGCAGAGGCTGAAGAGCAGCGACATGGTGAAACACCTGGAGCTACTCAGGTTCGCCAAGAAGTTCGCAGACATGACTGGCTACGAGCTGCTGTCGCAGCAGGTGGAGAGCAGGGTTGTCCTCCTCTCGAGGATAAGCCGTCCTATAATGATAGGGCGGGGCTGCCCGGGCGAGTGGCTGCGGCAGAAGAAGATAATGGAGGAAATGCTTGAGAACATGAGGGCCAGAGAAGGCCTCGACGAGACTGAGTACAGGATGGTGCTGCAGCAGAAGATCTAGCCCCTCCCGTTCTCCTGCGTTCCTCCCCTCCCCCTCTCCTTAACGCCATGCCGGAGGAGCAGCTCGTATAGGCGGCGCGCCTTCCGGGTATAGAACCGCATACGCACGCCCTTACCCATCTCTATCTCAACGTAGTTCCTCTTCTCGTCAAGCCTGACCTCAGCCCCTGACGGCAGAGGGAACGGTATGACGCGGCCGAGGCCCCCCTTGATCACTATACCCTTCTCCGTCACCCTGTACGCGGGAGGCACCATTGGGGCAGGCTTGGACGCTCCGCCGGTCAGCTTTCGAACCACCTGGTTTAGCGCGAACATGCCCTCGAAAGCCGCTAGCCATAGGAGGAGCCTTGCAACACGCGCATCCGCGATACCGAGGCCCTGGAGTGCTTCTGCTACTCGGGGCTCCAGCGCTGGCACTGCCTGGAATATCACTATGTAGACCGGGAAGAGGAGGAGAGGTATGAACATTGCGCGGACCTGCTTGGATACCTCGCGCAGGTATTCTTCATCCTCGGCGGCTAGCTCCATAGCCTTCTCCTCCCTGAACAGTGTTCGTGCCTTCTCTACCTCCTCGCGGCTGACACCGGATGAGCCTGTGCTCCTCGCCTTGTACATGCTGATAGCTATTATGCCTACGAAGTATAGTAGTATCGCGAACTTGTAGAGGTTCGGGGCGAGGGCTAGTATCACCGCTAGAATCACTATGAAGACCTGGCCTACTATGAGCATGGTACGTTGGTCCATGGCCTGCATTCTCCCATCCCGGTAGCCCGCGGCAGCACGTATGGTTAACTATTAACGGTTGCAGCAGGCCGCTCCGTGAGTGGGCGTGTGAGGAGGAAGCCGGTGCTGAGGCCTACACCTCGGCTTCAAGCTTTCCAGGAGCGGGGAGCCGGGTCAAGTGAAGAGGAACCCCCGTTGGCCGAGGCTCCCCTCGAAGGGGCTCGTGAGGAGGGCGTCCTACGCGGATACACTCCGGTGATGAGCATGGCTGAGCGCCGACGCCCGTAGAGGCAGGCTTGCATGCGCCCCGCTTCTCGACCAGAGTCCATCGCGGGGCCTCGGGCGTGGGCAGGCCCTAGCATCGCCGCTCGCGCGGCTCAACTAGGCCTGCGTGGAGTCCTCAGCGGCCCCACGCCCCCGGGGAGGCCGGGGGAAAACACTATAAGCAGTACCTGGGAGCGAAGTTCATGGAGACGCCGCCGTAGCTCAGCGGGCAGAGCACCGGCCTCGTAAGCCCCGACGCGTGGTGTCCGCGCGGGTTCCGAGGGAGCCGGGGGTCCCGGGTTCAAATCCCGGCGGCGGCTCCACTCTGCGGGCCTTCCCACCCCTCCTGGCGTCGCTGCTGCGGCTCAGGCTCCAGGCTCAATTATCCCGGCTGGAGCGGCCACCTCCGGGGGCAGCCGCCGGGCTGCCGTGAGGATAGTCATGCCTGCTGACGCTGGTGATGCAAGCGTCTCCCTGGGGTAGCCGACCCTTCTGCCCGGCGGCTGCCTCCCGCCTACAAGGTGCTTCGTGGCGCATACTCCTTAGCCTCCGGAGGGGCTGGCGCGGGGGGCTGCAGGAGGCGGGGTGCATGGTGCCGTGGGCGGCGTAGGTAAGAGAGCTATAGAACGGTGGGCGCCTGGTGTGCGCGAGCGCGAGCGGATGCTGAGGGCTATCGGCGTCAGCGACGCGATGGAGCTTTACCGCGATGTGCCACGAAACCTCCTTCTCAGCGAAGCTCCCCGGATCGGCTTCGGGTCGCCGCTCTCGGAGTGGGAGCTACGCAGGCTCTGGGAGGATCTAATGGGCAGGGTTAGGATGTACATTGACCCGCCACCCTTCATGGGGGGCGGCTGGTGCCCACATTTCGTCCCCGCCCTTGTCTGGGCTGTAATTGGGCGCTCGGAGTTCTACTCAGCTTATACCCCCTATCAGCCTGAGATTAACCAGGGGCTGCTGCAGGCCCTCTTCGAGTATCAGAGCCTCATTGCCGACCTTGTGGAGCTTGATGTTGTAAACGCTTCCATGTATGATGGCAGTACAGCGGCAGCCGAGGCGCTTATGATGGCTATGAGGGTTACGAGGAGGAGGAAGATAGTTGTTGTTGGGAGCGTCCACCCGGAGTACATGGAGGTTATCCGGACCTGGCTCTCGGGTCGGGGCGCGCGGATAGTAGAGGTGCCTCCCAGGGGTGATACCGGGCTCGCCGACGTGGAGCAGGCTGAGAAGACTGTGGACGGTGAGACCGCTGCCGTCTACATGGAGAACCCTGGCTTCAACGGCGCGCTCGATCCTGAACCGGAGACCCTAGCTGAGGTAGCCCACCGGCGTGGAGCGCTGTTTGTGGTTCGCTTCGAGCCCCTCAGCCTTGGAATTGTGAAGCCGCCCGGCAGGTATGGGGCTGACATAGCGGTAGCCGAAGGGCAGCCCCTGGGGCTGGGAATGAACTACGGGGGCCCGGGGCTGGGGGTGTTTGCTGTAAGGTGGGATAGGAGGCTTGTGAGGCAGATGCCGGGGCGGCTGATAGGCCTTACACGCGACGCCGAGGGCCGGAGGGCCTTCACGATGATACTCCAGACGAGGGAGCAGCATATACGCCGAGAGAAGGCCACGTCTAACATAACGACTAACGAGGCGTTGATGGCTATAGCGGCTGCCGTGTACCTCTCACTGCTCGGCGGGGCCGGCCTCAGGGAGCTTGCGCGCAGCATCTGGCTCCGCAGCCACTACCTCGCCAAGAGGCTGGCAGGCTTGGATGGCGTGTCAGCCCCAGTCTTCAACGCGGAGTTCTTCAAGGAGTTCACCGTGGAGTTCCCCACAGACTATCTAAAAGTTCATAGCGAGCTTAAACGAAGAGGACTGCTTGGCGGGCTGCCCCTCGAACGCTTCGGCATGGGGGAGAGGAGGGCCCTCTTCTGCGCCACCGAGCTACACTCCAGGCGCGATATAGACAGGCTCGTAGACGCGATAGCAGATGCGCTCGGGGCTGCGAGGTGAGCAGCGGTGGCGGGGAGGGAATGGAGGCAGGCCCGGTGGAGTGAGCCGCTGCTCCACGAGATAGGCTCCCCCGAGAAGACTGGCGTACTGCTGCCCTACAGCAGCGAGGACGAGGAGCTCGCGGGCATAGTCGGCGAGCCCGAGGAGGCTCTGGGGCCTGCCGCCCGGGAGGAGGCGCCCCTGCTGCCGGGCTTGAGCGAGGTTGAAGCTGCCAGACACTTCATCCGCCTGACCCAGATGAGCTACGGTGTCGACGTGGGCCCCGTCCCCCTAGGCTCATGTACGATGAAGTTCAACCCTAAGATAGCCGAGGAGCTTACGCGCGACACGAGGCTCTTGATGCTCCACCCCTACCAGGATGAGGAGGCTGTACAGGGGCTCCTCGAACTCCTCTACAAGCTTGAACGCTGGCTTGCAGAGCTTACTGGGATGGACCGGTGCAGCCTCCAGCCGCCCGCGGGTGCTGCGGGTGAGCTAGCCGGCGCCCTGATGATAAGAAAGTACCACCTCGACCGCGGCGAGCAGCAGAGGGACGAGATGCTGGTCCCCGACTCCGCGCACGGAACCAACCCCGCTAGCGCGGCCATGGCCGGGTTCGTCGTAGTCCGCATACCAACATCCGAGAAGGGTACTGTTGACCTGGAAGCGTTGAAGAGTGTGGTCGGAGAGAGGACTGCGGGAATAATGCTGACAAACCCTAACACTCTCGGCGTCTTCGAGGAGGACATACTCGAAATAGCCGACATCGTACACTCCGCTGGCGGCCTCCTCTACTATGATGGCGCCAACCTCAACGGTATAATGGGCATAGTGCGGCCCGGCGATATGGGCTTCGACATTGTACACTTGAATGTCCACAAGACGTTCGCGGCACCCCACGGCGGGGGCGGGCCTGGGGCGGGCGTGGTGTGCGCCAAGGGGGCCCTGGTCGACTACCTGCCGCGGCCCCTGATAGCCGAGAGCGGCGGGCGCTACTACTGGGACTACCGGTGCGAGAAGTGTATCGGCAGGATACGCGCGTTCTACGGCAACATAGTGCCCCTGGTGAAGGCGTTCCTCTACATAGCCTCGCTCGGCGGCGAGGGGCTGCGCGAAGCAGCGATACAGAGCGTGGTCAACACCAACTACTTCATAGCGTTGATGAGGGGTACTGAGGGCTATGAGCTGCCCTACGACCCCACAAGGCCGCGGAAGCACGAGCTGGTCCTCTCGGCCCGGCCGCTAGCTAGGAGGTACGGCGTCACCGCCGGCGACGTGGCCAAGGCGCTGCTGGACCGCGGCCTCCACGCGCCGACAATGTATTTCCCGCTGATAGTCGAGGAGGCGCTCATGATAGAGTTCACCGAGTCCGAGCCGCCGCGCGGCATAGAGGAGTACGCCGAGGCGCTGCGGGAGATAGCGGAGGAGGCGAAGAGGCAGCCGGACCGGGTGCGGGGAGCCCCGAGGAACACCAGCGTGGCCAGGGTGGATGACGTCTACGCCAACCACCCCAGGAGCGTCACGCCTAGCTACCGCGTCTACGTGCGCAGGCAGAGGGGGGAGAAGCTGGCCCTCTAGCCCCTCGCCGCTCCGTATATTTCCTCGACGAGCTTGATCACGCGGGGCGCAAGCCGCCTGAGCTGCTCCTCGCTTATCATCCACGCCCTCGGACACTCGGGGTCGACGGTGACGCTGCCCGTCTCGGCGTCGTAGACGAGGGGGTAGAGCCTGCAGCCCTCGGGCCGGTGTGGGTAGATGCGGCAGCGGCCGGTGGCGGGGTCGAGGAAGACGCAGTGGCCGTCCACGTTACGGAGCCTCCAGACGCCATCGCTGCCGCGTACCGCGAAGAAGTCCCTGGGGTAGCCCAGCCGCTCTATACGCTCTATATCCCGCCTCGTGAGGGGCATCTCGGTGTTGTAGCAGCACAGCGCGCAGAACCGGCCGCCGGGCAGCCTGCAGTCGACCAGGGCCTCAGCGCTGCTAGAGGCGCTGGAGCCTCGGGGGCCCGCGCTGGAGCCTCTCCTCGACCTCCCTTCTGCTAGGCGCACTCTGGGCACCCCGGCGGGCCACCTTGAGGCCTGCCGCGACCGCCGCTGCCTGCAGCGCCTCGCCGAGGCTCCGGCCCTCGGCCAGCCACGCGTTCATATAAGCGTCGAACACGTCGCCCGCGCCGGTGGTGTCGACGGCCTCCACCCGTATGGCCTCAACTCTCAACAGGTCCCCCCGCGGCGAGGCTGCTAGGGCCCCGTCCCCGCCGAGCTTCACCACCACAATAGCTTCAAGCCTGGCCGCCGCCTCCGCGGCTGCGAGAGGGGAGGGCTCCACGCCGAAGACCTTCCTGAACTCGACACGGTTAACGTAGAGTACATCAAGGAGGCCGCGCAGCTCCTCGACGTGACCCCGGAGCTGGGGAGCCGCGCCGCCCGGGTCGTAGCTGTGTAGCCGCGCCGGGCGCCTGGAGGCCACCCGGAGGGCCACGCGCGGATGGACACTAGCCACGTGGGCTACGTCGAAACCCCCGCCTAGCTCCTCGTCGCCGGTGAGCAGACGGTTAGCGCCCACGAGCTTCACCATAGCCCGCTGGCCGCCGCTCTCGAGCAGCACCACGGCTATCCCCGGCAGCTCATCCTCGTGCACCCTCACAAGGCTCACATCTACACCGCTCCTTTCAAGCGCCTCGAGAACGCCGAGGCTGAGGGCTAGCCTACCCGTGTGAGCGAGCAGCGACGAACGGTGCCCAGCCCTGCTAGCCGCTACGGCATAGTTGGAGGCCGCGCCGCCGGGGCCCACGTAGGCGGTCGACGCTGCTACAGCCTCGTCGGGGCCGGGTAGCCTCGGTACAACGAGGTACATGTCAACGTTTATGTTGCCCACAGCGAGGTGCCTGGGCGGGTCCAAGATTCCCCTCCCCAGCGGTGCAGTGTGGCCGGGGGCGCCGGCTCTAGAAGCTAGAAGGGCCGCCCCTCGCCCCGGGCGGTGGGTGGGGAGGAGAGTAATGGCTAGGTGGGTTGTCGCCTCAGCGTGGCCCTATGTTAACAATGTGCCGCACCTGGGCAACCTGATAGGCTCGATACTTTCAGCTGACGTGTTCGCCCGCTACCTGCGCCTCCGCGGCGAGGACGTGGTGTTCGTGAGCGGCAGCGACGAGCATGGGACCCCTATAGAGATTGAGGCTATACGCCGCGGCGTCCACCCGAAACAGCTTACCGACCAGGCCCATGAGTATGTCAGCAGCCTGTTCCGCGAGTACATGATAAGCTTCGATAACTATACACGCACCGAGAACCCTGTCCACATAAGGTTCGTCCAGGAGTTCATGATGAAGCTCTACAGGAACGGCTACATCTTCGAGCAGGATGACACGCTCCCCTACTGCCCCAGGGACAGGATGTTCCTCCCGGACAGGTTCGTGGTCGGCACATGCCCCTACTGCGGCTACCCCAAAGCGCACGGCGACCAGTGCGACAACTGTGGCCGCCTGCTCCACCCGACTGAGCTGATAAACCCGCGCTGCGCCATCTGCGGCGGCCCCGTGGAGTTCCGCAAGACCCGCCACTGGTTCTTTGATCTGCCCAAACTGCAGGACAGGCTGCTCCGCTGGCTAGAGGAGTCTAACCTGCCTGCGAACGTGAAGAACTATAGCCTCAACTGGGTGCGCGAGGGGCTGAAACCCAGGAGCGTCACGAGGGACAACAAGTGGGGCATACCAGCCCCCTTCCCCGGCGCGGAGGGCAAAACCATCTACGTCTGGTTCGAGGCGCTCCTCGGCTACATATCGGCTACGATAGAGTACTTCGAGAAGCGGGGCGAGCCCGAGGCCTGGCGCGAGTACTGGCTCCGCGAGGATACGAGGACAGTCTTCTTCATAGGCAAGGATAACATACCCTTCCACGCTATCATCTTCCCGGCTATGCTCATGGCAAGCGGTGACCCCTACACGCTACCCTGGTACATCTCGGCGACGGAGTACCTCATGTATGAGGGCGAGCAGTTCTCGAAGAGCAGGCGGCACGGCATTTGGATAGATGAGGCGCTTGAGATACTGCCAGCCGACTACTGGAGGTTCGCACTGATAAAGATGAGGCCTGAGACCAAGGATACCAACTTCACCTGGGAGGAGTTCTACAGGATAGTCAACAGCGACATGAACGACGATATAGGCAACTATGTGCACCGTGTGCTTAGCTTCATAAGGTCAAGGTTTAAGGGCCGCATACCCGAGCCGGGCGGGCTCGACGACAAGGATAGGGAGTTCATGGACTACTACCTCTCGGCCCCGGAGCGTGTGGGCAAGCTGTTGGACTCCTTCAGGCTGAAGCAGGCTCTCGAGGAGGTTGTAGAGGTTGCCAGGCACGGGAACCAGTACCTAAACGCTAAGGCGCCCTGGGACGCCATAAAGAGGGAGCCCGAGAGGGCTGCCACGACCATGTATGTTGCCGCTAACAGTGTCGCCACCCTCGCGGTTCTACTGGCGCCCTTCGTCCCTGCCTCGGCGGAGAAGCTGTGGAGAATGCTGAACCTCGAGGGGAGCGTGCACGAGAAGGGTAGGTGGCAGCAGGCCGCCAAGCCCATGCTGGAGCCGGGGCACGAGATAGGGAAGCCGGAGCCCCTGTTCCGGAAGCTGCCGCAGGACTTCCCGCAGAGGGCTCCCAAGCTTATAGAGGAGGCGCGGAGGCGGGTCATGGAGAAGCGGCCTCCCCTGCTGCGCTGGTAGAGGCGTGGCGGGGAAGCTGCGTTGCCGCGGTACCTGCTTGTGAAGGGCGGCAGACGCGCTCTCGAGGAGGTGCTCGAGAGGTACTTGAGGGACATCTACAGGTATAACAGCATGCTCCGGGGCACGAGCTACTACCTGAAGCCCGTGCACATGGTCACCCGCAGCACGCGATACGGCAGGCTACGCTACGTGTACATAGGGAGGTACTGGGGGAGGCTGGAGGACCGGGATGGCAGGCTACGCTGGAGGTATGTGGGGAGGGAGAAGCCGGAGGAGCTGAGGGACAAGCCCGACCCTCCCCGCAACCCTCTCGCCGGCCTGGTCTACGCTGTCTCCGGCGAGGACGTGATAGTCCGGGAGGATGTGTACAAGCGCTACAGGTGGGTTTTCGAGGGGCTGACCGTGGTCCCGCTCTAGCCCTCCACCCCTGGCTGTGATGAGCCTTCCCCTCAGCGTAGCCCGGGGTGCAGAGAGCCCTCCAGGGGGCGGCCGCCGCTGAGCCCTATCAAGGGCCTCCCCGCCGAGGCTTCCCTCGGCTTGACTGGCGGGCGGGATACATGGGCCTGAAGGTGCGTATAATCGGGGCTGACAGCATCGGCTCAAGGTCAATGGCTACCGTGGTTGAGGCAGGCGGGGTCACTATATTCATAGACCCTGGGGTGAGCTACGCCCCTAGACGCTACGGGCTTCCTCCCCATCCTAGGGAGCTGCAGAGGCTGCGGGAGATAGAGGGGCGGATACGCCTCGAACTCCAGCGTGCCTCTATAGTTGTGGTGACACACTACCATTATGACCACTATATCCGGGGGCCCGGCTCACCCGGCCTCTACCGGGGTAAGCTGCTCCTCGTCAAGGACCCACGCTCGAACATCAATGTTAGCCAGCGTATCCGGGCCCACAGGTGGCTCCGGCTCGACGGCGTGGAGAGCGCGGCTGACCGTGTAGAGGTGCTGGACGGTAGGCGCTTCGAGGTCGACGGTGTCGTGGTGGAGGCTTCTCCCCCGGTGCCGCACGGTGCTGAGGGGACGCCCCTAGGCTATGTTGTGATGGTTATGGTTGAATGCTGCGGCGAGAGGTTCATCCACGCCTCGGATGTTCAGGGGCCCGTCTACCGCGGGTCTATCCGGTGGATAGCGGAGCGTAGGCCGGACATACTGTTCATCAGCGGGCCCCCGACATACTTTGCAGGCTTCAAGGTCTCCAGGGAGGAGGTGGAGCGTGGGCTTGAGGGGCTCGCGGAGACTGCGAGGAGCAGCGGGCTGGTGATAGCCGACCACCACTTCGCGAGGGATCTCCGGTACCCGGAGCTGCTCGAAGAGTTATCAAGACGTAGCGGGGTGAGGCTCCTCTCTGCGGCGGAGTACATTGGTGCACCCTATGAGCCTCTTGAGGCTCTGCGGCGGCGGCTCTGGGAGGAGGAGCCCCCTGATAGTGATAGAGCATCTTGAGGAGAGCCTGGGGCGGTGGATCCTCCTGGAGTACGAGCATAGCC
>JAADFC010000129.1 GCA_013153105.1 Thermoproteota archaeon | reverse complement strand
CCCCGCCTAGCGAGGGTGCTGGAGGAGGAGCTCTCGACGCCCGTGGTGGTCTACGCGCCGACCGCCTGCCTCTCCCGCTGCCCCGCCGGGGGCGAAGGGTTCCGCGAGATAGCCGGGAGCCTCGTCGCTGCCGGGGTAAGGGTAGTGGAGAGGCTCTCCCAGGCGAGCACGCTGGCCTACACCGGGTACTCGAGGCCGCGCATCAGCGTCGAGGAGGCGGCGGAGCGGGTGGCGCGGCGCCTGCGCGGAGAGGAGGGGGGAGGCTAGAGCCTGAGGACGGGCGGGCTGGAGAGGACGAGGCGCGGCTTGGCGGATAGCAGGCTCCCGGCCAGCTTCTCCGCCCGCCCCGCGGCCTCCGCGCAGGGCTTCGGGGGCTCCTCGCCGGGGCAGTAGAGGAGCAGCTCCCCGCCCCTCCTCTCGGCGTACACCGGCGCCTCCCCGCCGGGGTTGAGGCTCTCCACCAGCTCCAGCCCCGGCTCCCCCTTCTCGAGCAGCTCCACCGCCCTGGCGCCCGGGCCGTCGAATGCCTCCTCTATCTTCTCCCTGCCCCCGAGGGCTTCGAGCCGCATGCCGAGGAGCTTCCTGGGCTCGCCGGGGCCCTCGGCTAGGAAGTGGAGGCTCGCGGCCGCTAGCGTGTCGTCGCCCAGGCCGATGCTGGCAGTCCAGGCCAGCGTCTCGCCGTAGTGTAGCCGGCCGAGCCCATAGTCGTAGGTGGAGGCGAGGCTCATGAGCAGCTTCAGCCCCTCAACCCCGTAGAGCCTGGCTAGCCTCTCCAGCGCCTCCAGCGCCGCTGCCGCGGGGGCGGGGAGGCTCCTGGCCTCGCCTCCGTAGAGCTTCTCCAGCGCCGCCGCTGCCCTCGAGGCGGCCTCCCTCCAGGAGCCCCCCCGGAGCACTGCCTCGGCGGCGGAGGCGGCGACGCACGCAACCGGGGCCTTGCCGCAGACCACTATCGACGGCTGGCGGCTCATCACCAGGCCAGCCGTGTAGAGGCCAACGAGGTCGCCCCGCTCGACCAGCGGCGCCTCGGAGTAGACGTCGTAGCCGAGGAATATGTAGTCGCCGTAGAGCTCCCCGTAGAACTCGTCGAGGAGGATTATCCTCCTCCCCGGCTCAATCACCTCATCCAGCCCGGGCCCAACAAGGAATATGTGGTCCCCATGCCTGACAGTTTCGGGCATACAGCTCACCTCTCTCCGCTTGATGCGCGTGCTACAGGGGGTATAGGGGGCGTCCCCCGAAAGGGTCTGGCCCTCCACTAAAATCTACCCTATTGAATAGTGCGGTTTTCCCTCGGAGGCATGAAAGGTACCCCGCGAGGGGATACGCTTGCCCGACGAGACACGTCGAGACTTCCTAAAAGCCATCGCGCTCGGCGCCGCATTCGCGGCCGTCGGCGGCGCAGTCACCTACTACGGCACCACCGAGCAGCGCACCATCTACACAACGATAACCAGCATAATACAGCCCAAGAAGACTGAGACCCAGCCCCAGCAGCAGCAGCCCGCTGAGACCAAGCCGAAGCCCAAGATGGCCGTCCGCCCCGTCGGCCCCTGCAGGTTCTGTGGCACCGGCTGCGGTGTCCAGGCCACCGTGATAGAGGACCCCGAGACCGGCCTCGCCAAGGACATAGTCGCGCTCTCCGGTATACCCACCTACCCGGTCAACAGGGGCGCCCTCTGTACCAAGGCCTTCTACATACACAAGGCCATAGGCCACGGTGGCAACAAGCAGGCCTACGAGGAGAGGCTCAAGAAGCCCCTGGTGATAAAGGACTGGATCATACCCGGCAAGAACAGGCCGCCCATAACCCCCGAGGAGATACCCCAGGCGCCCAGGGTGGCCAGGAGGCAGGTCAGCAAGAACTACAACGCCAAGCTACCCACCGTGGAGCACATACGCCAGAACTACGTCGAGGTAGACTGGGACACCGCGGTCAAGTTCTTCACCGCGATACTGAAGTACGCCATCCAGAAGTATGGCGTCCACGCCTTCGCCTACTACGGCAGCGGCCAGCTGGGCACCGAGGAGAGCTACGTCATAAACAAGCTCACCAAGGCCGGGCTCCACACTAACAACCTTGACGGCAACCCGCGAATGTGTATGGTCAGCGCGGTGGGCGGCTTCATAACCAGCTTCGGCGCCGACGAGCCCGAGGTGAGCTACGACCACATAGACATACCCGAGCCCGACACCAAGACGCACGCCGAGACCTTCCTCCTGATAGGCACCAACACCGCTGAGGCTCACCCGATAGTCTTCGGCCGCATCGCTAAGGTGAAGCAGGCCAACCCCGACAAGGTCAAGATAATCCTAGCCGACCCCCGCAAGACCAGGAGCGGCAGCATCGCAGACCTCTGGCTACCCCTCCGCTGGAGCATGGACGTAGCCTTCCTCCACACGCTGGCCCACATAGTAGCCTTCCGCCTCGACAACTGTAAGGTGGACACCCAGAACTGGAAGGTCACCTGCGACGGCAAGTACGTGGACATAACCTGGCTCAAGCGCCACGCAGACTTCGCAATACCCAAGGAGACTGCTAAGACCTGGGCGCTCAAGGACTACAACACCAAGTACAACAACCTAGGCGACCTCAACAAAGTCTGGGACATGGGTACCACTGCCAGCATAGAGTCTAACTACACTCTCTACCCGAGCGTGGGCAAGGAGTACAAGAGCGAGGACGAGGTCGAGAAGGACTGGTGGAAGGGCTTCGCCCTCTACCTCAAGTTCCTCGAGATGTTCAAGCCCGAGGTAATGGTGAAGATACTCTTCGGCGACGAGAAGCCCCTGATAAACAAGGAGACTGCCAAGAAGCTCATACAGGAAGGCAAGCTCAAGCCCGAGGAGGTAGGCGACCTCAACACCCAGGAGCCCTTCGTCGAGATAGACCCGGTCAAGGCCATGGAGCTTGCGGCCGAGTGGATGGCCAGCCAGAGGCTCCTAGTGCTCTGGACTATGGGTATAAACCAGAAGATACAGGGCGTCCACGCTGTCAACGGCATCATAAACTTCCTTGCGCTCACAGGCCAGCTGGGCAAGTGGGGCGCCGGTGCCCTCAGCCTCACCGGCCAGCCCAACGCGTGCGGCGGTATACGAGACCAGGGCGGCCTGGCCCACGTGCTGCCCTACGGCAGGCTGATAGCCCTCAAAGCCGCCAGGGAGGAGGTTGAGAACATCTGGAAGAAGCTCACCGAGGACTACCTCAAGGAGCGCGGCCTGCCGGCGGATCAGATCAAGGCTGAGGTTGACAAAGTGAAGATACACCCGGTGCCTGGGCCCCACGTCGTGGAGATGTTCCGCCGCGTCAGCGCCGGCCAGCTGAAGGTAGTGTGGATAGCCGAGACCAACCCTGGCCAGAGCCTGCCGAACGTCTACAAGTTCCGCGCCGGTATGGCCAAGCCGCATGATGACGACCCGGCGTTCCCGTTCATAGTGGTCAGCGACATCTACCCGACCAGGACCACGGACCTGGCGGACCTGGTGCTCCCCGCCGCGGCGTGGGGCGAGAAGGAGTTCAAGTACGGCTGTACCGAGCGCCGCTACAGTGTGGCGAGGTACACCATACTGCCGCCGGGCGAGGCCGTCGGTGACCACATGATATTCGCGATGCTCGGCACCGCCTGGGAGAACGACCCCGACCTAAGCAAGATAGTGCCGAAGGGTATTGTCAGCGGCTTCTGGCCCGAGGACGTGGTGAAGAAGGCGGGCGACAAGTGGATACAGTACGTGGTCGAGAAGAGCAGGGACAAGAAGTGGCACGAGGAGTTCCTCAACAGGCTGTGGGACAGGGACATACTCAGCCTGGCCAAGAACACCTACTATGACTTCAGCTACGTGAAGCGCGAGATGTTCAGGAAGATGATAAACGGCTTCAGGTGGCCGTGGCCCGAGCAGTACGCCACAGTGCCCAGCGTCAAGGAGCGCTACGACAAGTACGAGTCCGCAACCAGGTACGCCTACCCGTACGACCCGCTGCTGCCCGACCCCGACACTCTGAAGAAGATCTATGAGGACATAAAGAACATCAACGACCCGGCCAAGCTGGAGGAGTACGTAAAGAAGCTGCCTGAGAACGATCCGAAGATGTACGTGCACCACGTGCACAAGAAGAAGTGGCTGGGCAAGCTCAGCCACAACCCGGTGCTCATGAGGTGGGTGTTGAAGCAGATAATAGAGGAGATAGACGACGTCGAGTACAAGAGGAAGAGCAGGGTCCCGGACAACTGGTACGTGGTGTTCTACGCTAAGCCCACGGGCAGGATGACCGTCTGGGCGAGGCCGTGGCTGCCGGTGAAGATGGACCATGAGACTGGTAAGGTGGAGATAAACAAGGAGGTGATAATAACCTACGAGAAGCTCGACGCTGACGAGGTGTTCAAGGGTAAGATATCGGTGTTCAGCGAGCCGAAGGGCCCGTTCAAGGTGGTCGAGAAGCACACCGCGGTGCCCGCCAGCGGTGACCCGCTGAAGGGCCTGCAGGTGCTGGAGCAGAAGAGCTGGGGCGAGGCGCTGAAGACCAACTTCGGCGACATAGAGGCGATATTCGAGATAGCGCTGGCCCCCGCGGAGGCGCCAGGCTTCAGCCTCAAGTACAAGCTTGACAATGGCCAGGAGCTGGTGATAAGGGACGCCAAGGAGTACCCGATTGTGGCAACTACCGGCCGTGTGATAGAGCACTGGCACACTGGTACGATGACGGGCAGGGTGCCGGAGCTGAGGAGGGTCAAGCCGGAGGCGTACGTGGAGATACACAAGGATGTCGCCGACCAGCTCGGCGTCAAGGACGGCGACTGGGTGACTGTCGAGAGCCCGCGCGGCAAGGTGACGCTGAAGGCTGTTGTGCTGAACCCGAAGACCGGCCTGGGCGGCCCCAGGAAGGACTACGTGTTCATACCGTGGTTCGACGAGAACAAGCTGGCTAACGCGCTGACGCTAGACAACTACGACGTGCAGCCGTACTTCTTCCAGCCGGACTACAAGACGTGTGCGGCGAGGCTGAGGAAGGCGAGGCCCGACGAGATACCCACCCAGCCCAAGCAGCAGACCAGCGCGCCCAAGTACAACATAGACGTCGTCAAGTAGCCCGCCCCGGCCCTCCCTCCTTCAGCTTTTTACCCTGCATCCCCTCCCGCAGCTTCTCCGCCTCGGCGTGCTCCGTCTGGCTCCTGGTCCTGGCTGTGCTTTGCTCCGCGTTTCCTCCTTGTACCCCCTCCCAGGCGTCTGCGGGGACGGGGTGGCGCTGGCCGTGCCTATGGTCTACCATGAGGGGAGGCGTAAGGCTGCCATCTACGCTCCGGGCGCCTATGGGAGGGAGGAGGGGAAGACGGGGCATGACCTGGTGATATTCGACGGCGGCCTCCTGTGGGAGCTTGTGGCTGTGGTGGACCCTGTCCACGCTGGCAGGGATGCGGGGGAGGTGCTGGGGCTGGGGCGTAAGGGGGTGCCGGTTGTCGGCTCGCTTCGGGAGGCGCTGGAGAGGGGTGCGGAGGCTCTCATCCTGGGCGCTGCCCCGGTTGGGGGGAGGCTGCCGGAGGAGTGGCTCTCGGATATCAGGGAGGCTCTTGAGCATGGCGTCGACGTGTATAGTGGGCTCCACACGTTCCTCTCGGATATCGAGGAGCTTCGGCGGGCTGCGGAGAGGGGTGGGGCGCGGATTGTTGATGTGAGGAAGCCTGACCCGAGGTACCATCGTGTCTGGGATGGCCGGGTTCTCGGGGTGGAGGCTGCCCGGGTGCTGGTGGCGGGTACCGACTGTGAGGCTGGGAAGAACATTGCCACGTATACCCTCTACATGGAGCTTAGGAGGAGGGGTGTGGAGGCCTGTATGATTGGTACTGGGCAGACGATGCTGCTGCTCGGCGCGCGGGGCCTGGTTATGGACGCGGTTCCGAGCGACTTCGTGGCCGGGGCGCTGGAGCAGGTTATCGTCGAGGAGGCGGCGAGGGGCTGCAGGGTGATGGTCGTGGAGGGGCAGGCGGCGGTGAGCCACGAGGCCTACGGGCATGTAAGCCTCGGCATCCTCCGGGGCGCCTCGCCCACCCATATCGTGATAGCCCATGTGCCTGGGAGGAGGTGGAGGGCCGCCTTCGGCCACGCGTGGAAGCCGCTGCGGGTGCCGGAGCCTGGGGAGGAGGCTGCGCTGCTCAAGGCGTTGAACCCCTACCCGGACCCGGTGCTCGCCGGTATAACCCTGAACACCAGCGCCTACCCGGTGGAGGAGGCCCGGAGGATCGTGGAGGAGTATACCCGCACCTACCTGGTGCCCGCGGTGGACCCGCTCCGCGATGGTGTGGCGCCTATAGTTGAGAGGATAGTTTCGACGCTGCGTTAGCCCCGGTGTGCGGCGGCTACGGCGTCCTCCAGCCTCTCGTAGCCCGCCTCGTGGAGCCAGCGCTGGAGGCCCCGGGCTATCCTGCAGATGACCGCCTCCCCTTCCTCTATTATCGCTGTGCCGACCTGCACGGCGCGGGCCCCCGCTAGTATTAGCTCGGCGGCATCCTCCCAGGTGTAGACGCCGCCCACGCCTATTATCGGGGCCCCAGTCTCCCTGTAGACCTCGTAGACGGCTCTCACTGCTATGGGGTGTATCGCGCGGCCCGAGAGGCCTCCCACCCCGTGGCCGAGTATTGGCTTAGCGGTGTACACGTCTATCCTCATCGCCCTGACGGTGTTTATCAGGGTGAGCCCCCGCGCGCCGGCGTCGAGCATCCTCCCCGCCAGGTCTGCCAGCCGGTCCACCACGCCAAGCTTGGCGTAGACCGGCAGCCCCGCCGCCGCAGCCGCCTCCACCACCGCCGCGGCCGCATCGGGGTCCATGGCCAGCTCGAGTCCCCTCTTCTCTGCGTGGGGGCAGCTGAGGTTCACCTCCACCGCGGCGGCGCCCCCCTCCGCTGCTGCGCGGGCGAGGGCCTCGGCCTCCTCCGGCGTGGAGGCAGCCACGCTCACAACTATAGGCCTCGACAGTATCGTCTTAGCCTCGTCGAGCAGCCTCCTGAGCCCCTCCAGGCCCGGGTTAGCCAGGCCGACTGCGTTGAGCAGCCCAGCCGCGACGGGTACCGCTATGGGGGTCGGGTACCCCTCTCGGGGCTCCCTTGTGAAGCTCTTGGTTACCAGCGCGGCGGCGCCGGCGTCCTCGAGGCGCTTCAGGTCGACGGCCCTGGAGCCAAGTATACCGCTGGCGTTCATCACAGGGTGGGCCAGCGAGAGGCCGGGGAGCCTGGCGGAGACCAGCCTCCAGTCCACGCCGCAGGGCGCCTGCTGCGGCTCCACCCCGGAGCCCCGGGGGCGGGGGGCGGGGCCGGCGGGTTATCTGGTAGTACCCCCGCCGCCAACCTATGGGGTGTAGTCTTGGCTGCCTCCCCGCAGGCTCCCCCGGGCGGCGTCGAGGTGGGTGTGGTACTCAGCGGGGCCAGCGCCTCGCTGGTGCCGGTGATGCTGCGCAGGGACCGGGAGCTGGAGGTGCGTGAGGAGGACCTTGCGGTTGTGGTTGACCCCAGGCTGGAGGGCTACCTCATCCTCGGAGTGTTCCGCTGGATAACCCGGCACGAGCCCTTCCTCCGCAGGTACACGCATAACATCTACGCGGAGAAGCCGGAGGCCCTCGACCACGACATGGTTATGCCGTTCAGCAACGCTTATCTCGAGGTCTACGGGGGCGTCTGCCTCGAGCCCCGGGAGCCCCACTGTGAGCGCGGCGGCCTGGTGGCCAACGTCTACGCCCCCACGCCGGGGAGCAGGGTGTACAGGCTCCGCGACGCCGGGTGGCTCAGCGGCTTCCTAACCGTGGGCGAGCCGCTCCACGTGGGCGTCCACAAGTACACCGGGTGGAGGGTGCCCCTCGACGCGGCCTGGACCCCCTACCATATAGGCGTCTTCGGCGCGACAGGGACCGGGAAGAGCCGCCTCGTGTTGAAGCTGGTCTCCGAGCTCGCCGCCAAGGGGTTCAGCGCCGTGGTCTTCGACCACAGCGGCGTCGACTACGCCCCCGCGGCGAGGGCCATGGGCTGGCGTGTAGTGAGGAGCGGCGAGCTGCGGATAAGCCCGGTCATATTCGCCTCCACAGTCGCCCGCTACCTGGGAGTCACAGGCTACCAGCGCGACCTAGTCGAGCTGGTGGCGCTCTGCCACGCGCTCCGCGTCTACGGCTACCGGGAGCAGAGCGAGTGCCAGGAGCTCCTCGGCCCGGCCGCGGCGAGGGGGGCCGGCGTCTCCGGGGGCCTGCACCGGTTCACCGGGAGTAACAGCTCCTCCGGCGGCGCCGGCGGCGGCTTGGAGGAGTTCCTCGCCGCCCTCTCCCGGGCGGCGGCGAGGATGAACATGAGGGACGCCACTGTGAGGAAGCTGCGTATAATGGCTAGGCTCCAGGTGCCCCGTCACGTGTTCGAGGGGCTCCCCTCTAGGAGGCTGGAGCCGAGGAGCCTCGTCGAGGAGGCGGCTTCCGGCGGCGTGGTGGTTATCGATATGAGCGACGAGCAGGACATAGAGGTGAAGAGGGCTATAGTGGCGAGCGTCGCCGAGGCCGTCTGGGAGCTTGTACGCGAGAGAGGCGAGCCGGTGAACGTGGGGCTCGTGGTCGACGAGGCCCAGAACTACGCCTGCGAGTACTGCGGCGACTCGGGCCGCGCGCTCGAGACCGTGGCCAGGGAGGGGAGGAAGTGGGGCTACTGGCTGCTGGTGGCCAGCCAGAGGGTTGCCAGGGACATAAGGCCCGGGGTCCGCGGCAACCTGGGCACAGTCTTCTTCTCAAGGCTCCAGAGCAGCGGCGACCTCCAGGAGCTCAGCGGCTACCTCGACCTGGGCAGGCTCAACGAGGCCAGCCTCGCGCTGCTGGAGAGGAGGGAGTTCTACGCGGCGGGCCTCCTCAACCCGCTCCGCCGCCCGCTGCTGCTCCGCGTCGACGAGGTCACCGTCCCCGCCGGAGGAGCCGCGAGAGCCTCCTGACCGTCTCGGGCCCCGCCACGGCGGCCTCGCTCCCCAGCAGTCTCACCAGCAGCGCCAGCGCCACAGCAGCCTCCACCGCCTGGAGCAGGGCTGCCACAGCGGCTGCCGCGACGCCGGTGAGGGGCGAGAGGCTCGCCAGCAGCACAGCCATGTACGGCACGGCGGCCAGCGCGGCGGAGACCTGGACGCCGGACAGCAGCATCAGCGGCGGTATTATGGCGGGCATAACAGCGATGCTAGCCGCCGCCTGGGCCCCCCTCATGGTGGAGGCGAAGAGGCCGGCTATCATAGCAAGGCTTATGGCGAACAGGGCCTCGGAGAGCAGCGCGGCGCCGTAGACGGCTAGGCCGTCGACGCCGTAGAAGTCCAGCACCCTCAGCTGGAACCCGGCCCCCCGGAGCGCGTTGAGCAGGCCCGCCAGCGCCGAGACAGCCGTCAACCCCGCTATCACGATGGCTGTGAGCGCCTTGGAGAGCGCTATGCTCCTACGCGGCACCGGCAGGCTGAGGAGGACCTCGAGAGTACGCTCCTCCCTCTCCGCCCCCACCAGGCTGGCCCCCGCCGCGGCTGCGGGGAAGAGCACGAAGAGTGCGGCGTAGCTCATCGATATAGCGGTGTTGAACAGGCTTGTCAGCTGGTCAAGCCTGTAGAGGCGCCCGTTCATGTAGACGTAGGCGTTCCCCGTCATGTTGCCTCCGGTCAGCCCCTGCCCCAGCCGCGAAGCCACGGCGCCGGGCAGGTTGAGCGTCTTGACCAGCGTCTCAAGGCTGCCCCGTATGTAGAGGGTGGCGTTCAGCCTCGCCAGGCCGCCGGAGAGCACGACCACAACGTCGTAGCCGCCCTCCAGGAGGAGCCTTGTGCCGTTACACCCCCCGACCAGTGTGACCGATACGTTGCCGGCGGCGAGCCGCTCTGCCGCAGCCCGCACCAGGAGCCGCGCGGCGGGGTCGAGGCCGCAGTCGGCGACGGCTATCCTGACCCCCTTCAGTGTAGCGGCCTCGCGCACCTGCTCGCCGAGCTGCCCGTAGAAGGGTGCCATGCTGCTGTAGACTATGAAGGGGAGCAGTATCGATAGGAGCACCACCGGCTCGCGCAGCATGCTCCTAAGCTCCTTGCCTAGGAGCGCGAGCGTCGCCGAGGCCACCCGCGTCACCCCCTCATGTCGGCCACGAGCTTCATGTACGCCTCCTCGAGGTCGGCGCTACCGGTCTCCTCTATTATCCTCGCGGGCTCCCCCACAGCAACTATCCGGCCGTCCTTTATCAGGGCCACCCGGTCGCAGAGCCGCTCAACCTCCCTCATATCATGGCTGCTCAAAAGCACGGCTATACCGTGCCCGGACGCGTATCTCCTAATAGTGCTCCTAAGCTCGTAGCTCGCCTCCACGTCGAGCCCGCTCGTCGGCTCGTCGAGTATCGCCAGGCTAGGCCGGACAGCCAGCGCCCACGAGACCTGCACCCTGCGCTTCATACCCTTACTATAGTCGCCCATCCTCCTCCTCTCCAGCACCTCCCTAGGCAGCCCCGAGAGCCTCGCAGCCTCCTCAACAGCCTCCTCCACCCTGTCAGCCTCCCCCCGGGCCGAGAGGTAGACGGAGATGATGAACCTGAGGTACTCCATGCCCGTGAGGCGCCGGTAGCCGCCCACCTCCTCCGGCACGTAGGTCAGCCTCTTACGCGCCTCAAGAGTCTCAGAGTGGACGTCAACACCGTCAACCAGGACCCTCCCGTTCGTGGGGCGGAGGAGCCCCGCAATAACCCTGAACGCAGTCGTCTTGCCGGCGCCGTTGGGGCCCACCAGCCCGAAGACCTCCCCGCGCCGGACGCGGAAGCTCACGCCGCGGAGAGCCTCCACCCCGCCCGGGTACACCTTCCAGAGGCCCTCCACGACTAGGACGTCGCCGCTGGAGGAGTCCAAGCCCACAGCGCCCCCACCGCGGCCCGGGCGGAGCCCAAACACCCTGGAAGAGGCGGCCGCCACCGCCGTATATACGGGTGCCCCGACCCTACCATTGCTACCCGGCGGCACTCCCCAGGCCCCGGCGCGGAGGCCCGCCGCCTAGACGCCGGCGGGGCTGCGATGCGCCAGGGCGCTCAGCCGTCCGCCCCGCCCCCCGCCCCAACCCT
>JAADFC010000149.1 GCA_013153105.1 Thermoproteota archaeon | reverse complement strand
AGTCTAAACCCCTAACCCGCCCAGGTCTACAACGACAAAACACACACCAGTAGACACACCCCCCTTATACCCCTCCTCCCCCGCTAACACCGACCCGGCCGAAAGAAAAGGTGAAGCCGCAGCCCAAGGGTGAGCCCACATGAAGAAGCTGCTCAACCTAGCCATAATGGTCCTAGTGCTCCTCCCCATAATCGCCCCCCTAGCGCCGACCACCACGCTAGCCGCAGCCCAGGGCAGCTACCCACAGAGCAGGGTCACCGACACATCGGGTATAATCATCACAGACGCGACTAACGAGTCTGAAGTCAACGTGACCGACGGCGACTACGTGGTATTCCAGATCTACGACCCCGACGTGGCCACCGAGAACATAACCGCCCAGATATACGTCGCCGGCACCGAGAACAATGTCACCGTAGGCTTCGTCGGCGACGTCGGCACCTACCAGGGCAAGATAGTCATAGTCCGCGTCGGCACCGTCGCCAAGGTCCGCTACTACTACTACGACAACGCCACTCAGAGCTTCGTAGACATGGGCTACCTGAACGGCAGCCTCACCAACGGCGACAACGTCACTATAATATACAAGAGCCCCGTAAGCGGCAACACCACAGTCATATACGTCTACTACTACGTGATACCCGCCTACAGCCTCGTCATCGAGGGCCGCGAGCACAACGGCATATACTGGATACCTAGGCTGGGCGCCGCCCCCGCCCCTCAGATCAACGTCACCGCCCACTACAACGCCTACGAGTGGAGCATCAAGAGCCAGAGCCCTGACTTCGAGCTCGGCACCCTCTACAACGTCAGCTTCCAGATAACCAACCCCATCAGCGGCCTGAGCTGCCCGCCCTACAGCGTGATCTTCAACGCCACCGACCAGTACACGCTAAGGCCTGTCAACGACACAGAGGCTGACAAGATAAAGCGCATGATACTAGAGTGTATCCAGACCATCGGCAACCCATACTACATAGAGGGCCGCGACTTCGAGTCGCTACTGAGCCAGGGTGACACCCTACTCGTCAACGCCAGCTTCTACAACATAACAACTACGACTGGCGTGCAGAGCGGTGTCACCAACCCCAGCCAGGTCAGGAGCTTCGTCAGCATAGCCAAGATAAACGTGTACGGCGTACTCAGCTACGCCTTCAACCTCGACGACCTCGAGCGTGACACCAACCTGCTGACCACACAGGTAGGCTTCTTCACCCCGCTGATAGTCTTCCAGGTGCTCGACGCTGACGCCAACCTCAACACCATGGCTAGGGAGACCCTGCCCTACCCCGGCGAGGCCTACCCGAGCCTCAACATAACCGACGAGCAGGGCAACCAGCTAATGGTCTACGGCCTACAGGAGGTCGGCGGCCCCAACACTGCTGACTTCGCTGTAATGCTCAGCATATTCGACCTCTACAATGTCGGCGCGATAAGCCAGACCGACAATGTGGTCAGCTACATATTCACCGAGGTCCGCGTCGACGACCCCAACGCGATAACTGTCTGCTACAGGAACGAGACCTTCACCGTCCAGTACAACATGATGACCCTTGATGCCGTCGAGAAGGAGGTCGTGCTACGCGACGTGATACGCTGCTGCCCGCCGCTCAAGATAACTATAGTGCTAACCGATAAGGACCTAGATCTGCCTATCAACCCCAGCGTACCCATGGGCACCGCCGTGGCTGCCACCTACGTGACCGCCGGCAGCACCCTGACCGGCCTAGTGCTCAACTACTGGTTCAACGGCGCCGACCAGGGCGTCCCCGCCCTCAACATGAGCATATACCTAGTCGACGAGGCCGGCAACGAGTACCAGCTGACCGCCACCGCCGACTTCAGCATAGTCTTCGAGGCCCAGGGCGGCGGCGTGGCTAAGGCGATAATCGACCTAAGCAAGGTCAACTGGGGCGAAGTCAATGAGCAGGCCGTCGCCGCCGGTCACAAGCTGGTCAAGATAAAGGTGGTAGTCCAGGACATCTACAACCCCGACTTCAACACTAGCAGGTGGCTGAAGGCCTGCGCCAGCCTCCAGAACACCACCATAACCCTTGACAGGAGCGAGCTACCCATAAGCTTCAGGATAGTCGACAGCAACTTCACCACAAACCAGATAACCAGCCTGGCCAGCTGCCCCGGCTGCTACCCGTGGATCAACGACACCAGGAACAGCGACGCCCAGGTGGTTTACATAGAGATCTACGACCCTGGCGCCAACAAGAACTGCTGTGAGATAGACACGATACCCAACACTGCCGTCAACATGAGCCTAGTGCTGTACTACCCGAACGGCGAGTACACAGTGTTCAACGTGAACACCGGCAGCGCTGAGGTGCCGATATACGCGATAGAGACTAACGGCAACTGGACCAGGCGCGGCTACTGTAAGTTCGAGCTGAGCCCAGAGTTCACCGAGACCGGGCCCAACAGCAGCGTCTTCACCGGCATGCTGAGGATATACAGCTACATAGACGTTGACGGCGACGGCACCCTCGACATAAGGGTTGCCGGCTGTCCGAGCATCTGGCTGGAGGGCGCCAAGCTGAAGCTGCACTACACCAGCCCCGCCATAGGCTTCGACGAGAAGGCCATACTCTTCAAGACCATGGACGCCAGCCTCGAGGCCAGGAACCTGGACAACGTCAACGCTAGCGTGATACAGTACGGCGACACAGTCATGATAAAGGTGGTCGACCCTGACGCCAACCTGGACAACAGGGTCAACGAGAGCGTGATGGTCGAGCTGAGCTTCTACTGTCCGCTGATAAGGGACGTAGTGCCTCACTCCGTCTGGCTGGAGGAGAACGGCAGCGACACCGGCGTCTTCGTCGCCTACATAACCATAGACTCCAGGTACGCTGGCGCCTGCCAGGACCTCTACTGCGCGCCGATAACCGTGACCTACATCGACAGGACGCCGGTGAACCCGACCACGCTCCAGTACGGCATACAGCAGCTGCAGCAGAACCTGAGCATCAACAACGGTGAGATCAAGGGCCTGCTGGTGTTCGCCGAGTGTGACTGTAACAAGGTCCGCCTCGAGACCACGTTGCAGCACGTGCCGTACAAGGGCGAGGTAAGGATACTCTACACCGTGCCCGGCGCGACCGACCAGTACAACTGGATAGTCGCCAACAACGGTGTGGTGCCCGCCTACGAGGGCACTCTGCTGAAGATACTGGTGAAGGACAAGGACATGAACAGGTGGTATAACGAGCAGGACACCATTGACGCTGCCAAGGTGTGGATAGAGATACCCGACATAACGCCCGGCCCGGTGAGTCTGGCCAGCATATTGACGGCCATATACGGCAAGGCCGATCCGCTCCACGAGATGGACGCCATCAAGAACGTGACCACTGTCACTACTGCCAACGGCGAGGTGACTATAGCCAACTGCAGCTTCGCGCCCAGCAACAATAGCAAGGTGTTCGTGAGCGTCGAGTTCAGCTTGGGCCAGCTGGTGGAAGCGCTAATAGAGCTGGGCTACATCCAGGTGCCGCCGACTATGACTGTGCAGCAGGTGGTCGAGGAGACGATAAGGCAGCTGGCCGGCAAGCCGATAAAGGTGACCTATGACGACGGCCAGGTGGCGTGCCAGGCTAACGTGTGTGGCCTAGTGGTGGGCACCACCATAACTGAGCAGACTAGCGTCTATGACATGGAGGGCACCATCGAGATAGTGAATGCTACCAGTGGCGAGCCGAGCCCTGACAACGTGTACCGCTGTGGCTGTGTGCAGCAGAACTGTCCGAGCGCGACTGGTGATGTGATAGACATAATAGTGAAGGATGTGAGCCTGCTGAAGTACTACCTGGCCGGCCAGGGCCTGCGGGTAGTCGGCAACCTGACCATGACCCTGGTGTACAACGGTACCACCAGGCCGCTGGTCTACGGTAACATGCCGGAGCTGGACACGGCGGGCCTGGAGTTCATAGGTGTCGACGGTACCCTGGTGCCGGTGGCGGTGTACAAGAAGCAGGGCGTGCTGATCTACTGTACAACGCCACCGCTGGCGACCAGGCCGTACATAGTGGCGCCGACCGGTAGCAGGGTGTACTTCACCTACAAGGACCCGGCCAACGCCACTGGCGCTCCGGTGGACGTGACGACCTACATCGACATCGGCGTGCCGGCGCTGGCGCAGGCGCTGAACCAGACGGTGCAGGTGCCTGCTGAGGAGATAACCGTTAAGGTCTACAATGGTACCGCGTTCGTGCCGACCACAGTGATCAAGCGCGGCCAGAGCGCCTACATAGTGGTGCCGCTGAGCTACGACCCGAACCTGGTGAGGAGCGTCGCTGGCGGCAACCAGTTCTATGTGCTGTTCATAATAAGGAACGCTGAGGGCCAGGTGGTGGCTGCTGCTGCGGTGCCGGTGACTGTCGGGCAGACGCTGGCGCAGCTGATACTGACCAGCTACAACACCATGGCGATGCCTGCTGGTACCTACCAGCTGATAGTGATGGCTGTCACCGACGAGGCGACCCTGGTGCCGCTGTCGACGCCTGCCATACTGACGATAACTATCCAGTAACGGTAGACGCGGGGGGCGGCGGTGGGGAGGAGTGCCCCCGCGCCCACTGGTTTTTCGGCTCTCTCGTGGAGCCCTGTTCTCGGGGTGTTTGTTTTACCCGCTATGGGTTGCCTCTTCGCCTCATGAGACTGGCTCAATGCTTAAATAGCTACCTACACTCCAGGTCCGCCCGTGGCGGCGGGTAACACGGATGAGATGAGGTGGGGTGTCGAGCTGTGAGGAAGGCTCTCGTCGGGCTGCTGCTGGCGCTGGTACTCTTCCCGGCTGCCGCGCTGGCGGCTAACCAGGCGAGCTACGGGTTTGTGACCTTCTATACTGACAAGCCGAGGTACCTCCCCGGGGAGCCTGTGAAGTTCACCATAGTGCTGAAGGACAAGCCGAACTTCAACAGCCAGATATACATCTGGGTGGACTACTACAACGCTAGCACCGGGCAGTGGGAGAACAAGTACTTCTGGATATACCCACTGGACAACGGTACCGCGGTGATATTCAACGTTAAGACCGTCGGCAATGACACCATTATAACGTTCACCAAGAGCTTCGACGCGTCGGGCCAGTACCGGGCCCGGCTGGCGCTATCCGGCTACAACATACCCGCCAACGCGCTGACCATAGAGTTCACCGTGGCGCCCCAGTACCAGATAAGCGGGCAGGTGGTCAGCGAGAAGGGTAGCCCGGTGCCGGGCGCCACCGTGGTTGTGAAGGATGCTGAGGGCAACGTGGTTGCCACCGCTACCACCGACGATAACGGCTACTATGTGGTGTCTGTGCCTGGGCCCGGCACCTACAAGGTGTGCGCCTACGCCGCCAGGTACCTTAAGAACGCTACCATGGTCGAGGTCACTAGCATAGGTGTCACCGACGCCGGTACCCTGGTGATTGAGAGTATCGACCACGCCATAGCCACCCTGAGGAGCCAGGTTGCTGAGATCCAGGGTATGCTGGAGAGCCTCGCTGCTAACGTCTCCGAGTTCCAGGCTCGCGTCGACGCTGCTATAATGGCGCTCAACGAGACCACTATGAGGCTTGAGGATATGGTGGCCGCGCTGGAGGGCCGTGTTGGCGACGTGGAGCAGGCTGTGCAGCAGCTCCAGGAGCAGCTGCAGCAGCTGCAGGCTCAGGTTGAGCGGGCTGTGCAGCAGCTGCAGGGCCAGGTGCAGGAGCTGAGCGCGAGGCTCGACCAGGCGCTGGCGCAGATTGATGAGAGGATAACCAACGTGGAGAACCGGCTGGCGCAGGTGGAGCAGGAGGTTCAGAACATAAAGCAGAACTATGCGACGAAGCAGGAGGTTGACCAGCTCCGGCAGCAGGTGGAGCAGCTGAGCAACAAGTACAACCAGCTCGAGGCCAGGGTGGGCAACATAGAGAAGACTGTGGCGGGTCTGCAGCAGAGCCTTGACCAGGTGAACCAGAACCTGGCGAACCTGCAGCAGAGCCTGCAGGACCTTATGAGCAAGGCTGACAGCGCCTCCAGGACCGCCTTGATAGCGGTGGTCCTGGCGATAATAGGCATTATAATAGCTATAATTGCGACCGTGGCTGTTTACAGGAAGATATCCGCCTAGCGAGGCCCCCCGGGTCTAGGCGGCTCTTTTTCCTCTTGTTGCGCCTCTCTCCTTCTCTTCTCCTCTCGCCCTCCGGGGCCGGTTCTCCCCTCTGGTCTCTCGGGGGGGCGTGCGTGTCTAGCCTTCGAGGTCTAGTGGGAGGCTGGGGCTGTAGAGGCGTACCCTCCAGCCTCCGCTGCCGCGTGTGAGGTCTAGGCCCGTGGCGTGTATCAGCACGCCTGCCTGCTGGGCTTCTCGTAGCAGGCTTGGGAGCTGGGGGTCTATCCTGCGGTTGGGGCGGAAGCCGCGGGCGCCTGGGAAGGCTGCGAGGAATACTACTGCTGCTAGGCCTCCGCGGTGGGCGTGGCGTGTTAGGGCTAGTATCTGGCGGTGGGCTCTGGGGCTGGGGGCGTCGGGGTAGAGGGCGTAGCCGTCGCTGGAGGCGAGTACTGCGCTCTTGGCTTCGAGGTAGAGGGGTCTGTTGGGGCATTCGAGCTGGAGGTCGAGGGTCGCGTCCTCCAGCCTGGGGCTTCGGCGGGCTGGCCTGCAGCCCCGTAGGGGTGGGATGAGCCCCTTCTCTATCGCTGCCTGGAGGGCCTGCTCCTGGAGCCTGGTGTCCAGCAGCGCCCAGCCGCCGTGGTAGCGGGCTGCTATGAGGCGCCCCTGCGTCCGCCTCCCGGGGCGAGGGTGGGGGAGGCAGAGGAGCTGGGCCCCCGGCTGGAGTACGTCTAGCAGGCGGCCGGTGTTTGTGTTGTGCAGCCGGAGGGTCCCGCCGGTGGGGGCTTCGGCTTCGACGACGAAACGGTTGGGGCGGCGGAGGAGCCTGCAGCGCTGGAGGGGTGGCAGCTCGAGCAGCGTCTCCCTCTCCTCCACGGCGCACGGCACCGGGGCGGGCGGGGGCTAGCCCATGCGCTGCATGTACCTTACCCCCGTGGGGTCGGCCTCCTCTATCACCTTCATCTCCTCCCGCGTCGGCGGCTCCAGCCTCTCGACGCCCTCGCCGGGCACCTTTATCCTCATCTCCGCGTTCTCCAGCACCTCCTCCACCGTGGCGCCGGGGAGGAGGGCTCGGAGCACCGGGCCCTCCCTGGTGAACTCTATCAGGGCCTTGTTTGTGCAGAGCAGGTGCTTCATGCCCCGTTCTACCCTCAGCCTGCCGGGGCCGGTGACGAAGTCGACGCGTCTAACCAGCACCCTCCTCTCGTGGCGGGCCCAGACTATTATCTTGGGCACGAGGGGGAAGAGGTAGGCTGTCGCCGCGCCGCCGGGCAGCCTCACCCTGGGCTGGTCGTAGCTGCCTATCACCGAGAGGTTGGTGTTGCCCTCCTCGTCCACCTGCGCGGCGCCGAAGAACATGGTGGTGAGCCTCCCCTTGGCGGCGAGGTCGAAGGCGTCTATCGTGGTGAGCACCCCTAGCTGGCCGGGCTCGCTCCAGGGGTCGCCGGTGCTGGGGCGGAGCCTCACCCTCTCCGCCAGCGGCTCCAGGTGCTCTACCACGCTGGTCCAGGTGAACCTCCTCCCGTACACCCGCCTAGCCAGCACCATGGCGAGCACGGGCAGGGGGCTGGTGAGCCCGTGGTAGACCACGTCGCCGTCCTCTATCAGCCTGGCCATGCACTTTACCATGCTGTCCGTGGGCCTAGCCTCCACGGCCACGCCCCGGCTCACCCCCTGCCGCCGCGTAGGAGGCGGCTCATGTTAGCCTCTATCCACTCCATGGCGCGGCCCTCGAGGGCGGCCTGGTGGTAGCCGCGTATCGCCTCGTAGTCCGCCTCGTAGAGGCCCGGCATCGCAGTCGGCCACGCGCCGCCCGGGGCGTGGACCACAGCCTCGACGTGGAGCATCGTCGCTGAGAGCTGGTGCCTGAACCCCCTCAGCTCCTCGGGCGGCACAATCCTCTCCGCCGATATTATCACGCGCCTCGCCGCCCGTATCTTGAGCTCGTCCTCGAACCGGGGCCCCTCTATCACAGCGTTCCCGTAGGGGTCGCTGACGTGCACGTGCACCAGCGCGTAGTCCGGCGTTATAGCCTTGACGGCTACGAGCTCCTCGCCCGTCCAGGGGTCCCTTATCCTCCTCCAGGTCCCCCACCTCTTCTCGTGCAGCTCCAGCAGCTGGCTGCCGAGCAGCCCCCGGGCCGGCATGAAGGGTACGCCCTGCGCCCCCGCCCGGAGCCCCGCTATGACGGCGCCGCAGCTGTCCTCGATGTACTCCACCTCCCCCCGCTCCGCGAGCCTCCTCACGCTCGGCGCGAGCCCGTAGAGCTCGAAGCTAGCCATAGCAGCACGTATACAGCGCAGCGCCCCCGCCGCGGCCAGCATGTCCAGCACGAACCCCGGCTCCCTGTCTATGAAGCAGAGCCCCCGGGCTCCCCGCCGTATCAGCGCGGCAGTCAACGCGACCGGGTTGCGGACGAAGGTCATGCCGCTGACCGTTACGCTGGCGCCGTCCTCGACGAGCTCGGCGGCGTAGTCGAGGTCTACGAGCCTCTCGTCCAAGGCTAGCCCACCTCCGCCCTCTCCATCGCCCTGCGGAACTCCTCCACCGCCCTCCGCACCTCCTCGACGCCAGCCTCGTCCTCGAGGGTGCTCAGGTCGCCCAGCTCCTGGCCGGTGAGCACGGCGCGGAGCACCCTCCGCAGTATCTTCCCCGTCCGGGTCTTCGGCAGCTTGTCCACCACGTAGACCCCCTTCACCACGGCGACGGCGCCGTACTTGCGGCGTATAAGCTGCCGCACCTCCTCCGCCAGCCTTGCACGGTCAACCTCCACGTCCATCCTCGGCACCACGAACACAGCCAGCACCGTGCCCCGCAGCTCGTCCGGCACCCCCACCACGGCCGCCTCCGCAACCAGCGGGTGCTCCAGCACAGTGTTCTCTATCTCCGCGGGCCCCAGCCTGTGGCCGGCAACCTTCACCACGTCGTCCGCCCTGCCGAGGATGTAGACGTAGCCGTCCCGGTCCACGTAGCCGTAGTCGCCGGTGTAGTAGTAGCCGGGGAACCTGCTCCAGTACGTCTTAACATACCTCTCCGGGTCGCCCCAGACCCCGTAGGCGAAGGCCGGCGGCACCGGAGCCTTGATCACGATGTGCCCCTTCTCCCCCGGCGCCGCCTCCGAGCCGTCGTCCCGGAGCACGTGGAGGTCTATACCCGGGTAGGGGAGCCCCACGCTCCCCAGCCTGTAGGCTATCCCGCCCACCAGCCCGTAGCCGCCCGGCGCGGTGATGAACCCGCTGTTCTCCGTCTGCCCCCACGTCTCCACCACGTGGCAGCCCGGCCTCCTCCTACACACGTTCTCCACAAGCCACCTCCAAGGCTCCACGCCCAGTATCTCGCCCGCGCTCACTATCAGCCTGAGGCTCTCGAGGCTATACCTCCGCGGCACCTCCTCCCCGTAGCGTATCAGGAGCCGGACAGCCGTGGGAGCAACCCACATCATGTCAACATTGTACGAGTCCACAATATCCCACCACACCCCAGGGTCGGGGTGGTCGGGGGCGTCGCTGTACCAGACCACCGTCGACCCGTTCAGCAGCGGCCCGTAGGTCGCGTAGGTGTGGCCGTTAATCCAGCCTATATCCACCGGGACGAAGAACACGTCGTTGTCGTAGAAGCCGAAGAGCCACCGTGTGTGAGCGTAGGCCCAGACCATGTACTGGCCGTGGAGGTGCACCATCCCCTTAGGCTTCCCCGTCGTCCCGCTCGTGTAGAGGATGAAGAGCGGCTCCTCGGCCCGCACCATCTCCGGCTCCACACGGACCCTCCGGGGCAGCTTGGAAAGCTCATCCTCCACCCAGACGTCCCGCCCCTCCCTCATCTCCACACTGTTCCCGGCGACCCGGTGGACGAGCACCCTCTCGACGCCGCCCGCCTCAGCCACAGCCTCGTCCACAATCGGCTTCAAGGGTATAACCTTACCCCTCCTCGTCATCCCGTCCGCGGTCACCACCACCCGGGCGCCCGCGTCCCGGATACGCTGCGCCAGCGCCTTGCTCCCGAACCCGCTGAACACCACCACGTGCACGGCGCCGAGCCGGGCGGCGGCGAGCATGGTGTACATGGCCTCCGGGACCATAGGCATGTATATGACAACCCTATCCCCGCGGCCCACGCCGGCCTCGCGGAGCATAGCGGCGTACCGCTCCACCTCCCGCTTGAGGTCGTAGTAGCGGATGATGCGCTCCTCGCCGCCCCCACCCCTCCAGATGAGGGCAGCCTTGTTGCCCAGGCCCCTCTCAATGTTCCTCTCGAGGATGTTGTAGGTTATGTTGGTGACGCCGCCCACGAACCACCGGTAGAACGGGGGGTTGCTGTCGTCGAGCACCCTGTCCCAGCGCCTCCGCCACCACAGCTCGCCGGCGACCCGCGACCAGAAGCCCTCCGGGTCCCTGATGCTCTCCTCGACTATCTCCCGCTGCTTCTCGACGAGCCTCGGGTCGGGCTGGGGCACGTCCAAGGCCGGGGCTACACCAGAAGTAGGGGACCACCGGTGTCCCACCGGTTAAAACCCCTACAAAAAGCCTGGGAGAAAGATGCGGAAACCTAGCCCCCGCCCTCCTCCTGGAGGCGGAGCAGCGCCTCCACCTCCCTCCAGTTCGCCTCTATCTCCTCCCGCAGCTTCTCCAGGTCCCCGGGGCCGAGGTGGCGGAAGCGGCCCTGCAGCTTCACATACTCCTCCAGCGGCTTCCTCTTGGACGGGTCCCTCAGCCTGTCGCTCGGCGGGTTCAGGCGAAGCCTCCCATTCTCGATCTCGTAGAGTATCCACGCCCCCGTCTCCACGGCGAGCTTCGCAACCCTAGCAGTTAGCCCCGCGTCGAACCTCCAGCCCACCGGGCAGGGGGCGTGGAGGTGGATGTACTTGAACCCCCTTATGCCCGCGGCCTTCCTCAGCTTTGCTATGAAGTCCCAGGGGTAGCCTATGCTGGCGGTCGCCACGTAGGGGACGCGGTGGGCCGCGACTATCTGGGGGAGCGGCTTCTTGAACTCCC
>JAADFC010000068.1 GCA_013153105.1 Thermoproteota archaeon | reverse complement strand
CGCCGGTTTTCCTGCCTATTATGGGGAGGGGCTGCATCTCCCTCTGCTCGGCGCCGAAGTAGATTACCTGGACTCCCTTGCTCTCGTCCCTGTAGACTGTGACTCCCTTGAGGCCGCCGAGCCAGGCGACGAGGTAGGCTGTGTAGACCGCGTCCCTCGGCGCGTCCCTGGGGAGGTTGATTGTCTTGCTTATCGCCTGGTCGACGTAGAGCTGGGCGGCTATCTGGTGGGCGAGGTGGTACCAGACGTCGAAGTCCATGCTGGTGGGGAAGAGCCGTGCGAGCCTCTCCACCTCGGCGAGGAACCCGTTGGTTATCCCCGCCTCTATCAGCTTCTCCCGCACCTCCTCCAGCGCCCAGCGCAGCGAGCCCTTGTGCCTGCTCACCGCCTCGTAGACCTCCCTCACAACCTCGTCGGGGACCCGGTGCCTCCCGGCGGCCTCCAGGAGCCTGTCCCGGAACTCCCTGGCGACCTCGAGGAACTCGCCTACCGTCACCCTCCTCCGGTAGACGAGGGCGAAGTATGGCTCTATGCCGCTGCTCGTCCCCGCTATGATGCTTATCGTCCCGGTGGGCGCTACGGTGGTGGTCACCGTGTTCCTCGGCGCCCGGGCGCCGAGCATCCTGCCATAGGTCTTCAGCAGCTCCCAAGCCGCCCGCGGCATATACACGGCGAGGGCTAGCAGGTGCCTGGGGCTGGCCGCGGCCTTCAGGGGGTGCATCCGCAGGGCCTCCCACGCCATCTCCCTGATTACGCCGAACACCTCCCTGGCAACCCTCTCCAGCACCTCCAGGGGGACAAGCCTCACCGCGCCGTCGGGCTCCACCCTGCCACGGGCCTCGCCCACCAGCCTCCCAAGCACCTCCCGCGTCAGCTCAACCTCATGGTAGCGGACCACCAGCCACCCATCCCTCTCGCCGACCACCTCCCCCGCCTTCACCAGCGCCGGCGTATGGAGCTCAACCAGCTCCCCGGGCTCGCCCCTCTCCAGGCACCTCATCCCCCTCCAGTCCCAGCGGCGGCACTCGAAGGCAGGCGCGTGGCCCAGCCTGGCCCCCAGCTCCCAGCTCCTCCTCCAGCTAAACACCTCCAGCGCAGCCATCAACACCAGGGTGAACGCCACCGCCTCATCGCTGTCATACGGGTAGCCCAGCCGCGCCAGCGCATCCGCAAGCCCCATAATACCCAGGCCAATCTTCCTAGTAAACCTGTTCGCAGCATCCTGCCTCCCGTCCGGGTGCCGGTTAAAGTCTATAACAGCATCCATAGCATCCACAGCGAGCGCCACATCCTCAGCGAAACGCTCAACATCGAAGCGGCCACCATCAATATACTTCTCGACACTCATGCTCCCCAGGTTACAGCTCTCAAACGGGTACAAGGGCTGCTCGCCGCAGTTGTGGTGGACCAGGCCGGCGGCTATGTAGCGGTGGTAGCCGGGGACGCTGAAGTCGTAGAAGTCCACTACACCCGCGTCCTCGACCTTCGCCACGGTCGCCCAGACCGGGTCCCGTTTGGTCTTCGCCAGCCGCAGCTTGGCGGTCTTCTCGGCGGACTCGAAGCCCACCAGCTCCGCGAATATGCGGCGGCTGTAGCCGCTTATCACCAGCTCGTAGTAACCTTTGGTCTCGTAGACCCGCTCCTCACCCTCCACCGTAGTGTACCTGAAGGTCTTCCTGTAGGGGCGCTCGTAGATGCGGCTGTAGATGCCAAGGGTTGTGAGTAGCACCTGGACGTCCTTGAGCAGCTGTAGGCTGCTGCTCGTCAGCCTGACCGCAGCGTCAACGTCCACGGTGCCGTCGGCGGTGAAGAGCCCGCGGAGGAACGCCGCCAGGCTCTCCGGCTCCAGCCTCCAGGCTATCTCCGGCAGCCGCCTCTCAGGCTGCCTTGGCAGGAGGCCGCCCAGCAGCTCGACCATCCTCTTATAGACCGTGGTGCCAGCGTTGAACTGTAGGGTCCACTCCTTGCCGCGCAGCCTCAGGTGGGCCTCGGGGTTGCCGCCGAGCTTCGCCACCGCCTGCTTCACGCGCTCCAGCGCCGCCTCGTCGCCGGGCCCGAAGTACCAGGCGACGTAGTGCTCGTTGAGTGTGCCGTCGCCTATGAGCCAGCCCAGTGCGAACGCTACATCGGGGTCTAGCCTCGCGGCAGCAGATAGGGCCTTGGCCGTGTAGGCTGGGTGGAGCCTCGCCACGGCTATCTTGTCTCCTGGCCTGAGTTCCCTGGCCTCTTTCCAGCCCTGGGGTGTCAGGAACTTGTGCTCGTGTGTCACCGTTACCTCGTAGCCCTCCTCTGTCACCACACGGAGCGCCGGCTTCCTGCCGACGTGCCACACCCAGGCCTCCCCGGGGAGGCCGGCGGTGAGCCTCAGCTCGCGGCCGTGGGCGGTTCTGTAGACTGTTGCCTCGCCCACGGGTATGACTAGGCTGGTCTCGTAGGCTACCGGCTCGCCGCCCTCGCCGAGGGCCTCCTCGTCGACGAGAACAGCCTTGACGGGGCCGCCGCGCTTCTTGGCCTCCTCCCATATCTCGCGGGCTGTCTTCCAGCCCTCCGGCGTGAGCACCCTGGTGTCCCCGCTTACGCATGGGTTAGTGGCGTTGACCATGCCTAGCCATGGTGTGGGGTTCCACTTGTTGTGGTTGTCCACGTATATGACTCCGGGGTCGCCGCCCGCCCAGGCGTTCTCGACTATCTTCTCCCACAGCTTCCTGGCGCTTGTCTTCCAGGCGTGGGGGTTCTTCTCTTCGGGGCTGGGCTTGTAGCCTGTCGCCTTGGCCTGCTCCTCCAGCTCTGCCTGGGCGCGCCTCCTGGCCTCCTCTAGGGTCTCCTCGTAGATGTTGAGGTAGGGGTTCCCCCTGAGCCAGGGGTGCCGCTGTAGGAGCCTGCCGAGCCTGCCTGGGCCGGTGGCTAGGCTGACGCTGTAGTGTAGCCTGTAGACCCCCGTCTCGGGGTCCATGCTGTGGCGGGGGTTGACCATCCACCACTCCCCGTCTTCGACCACGGCTTTCATGAAGGCGTCGTTGGCTGCGACGCTTATGTTGAAGTTGGTGAGGTTCGCGTCCTGGAGCGGCGGCTCCTTCGCCTGTATGAACCCGGCGTCCTCCACGGTGCTCCAGCCCTGCTCGGCGAGCCTCTCCACCATCTCCTTGTACGCGGGGTCGAGCTGGTAGCCCTCCCGCTCAAGGTACTCTATGAGCGCCTTGGTCCTGTCTATCAGGGCCTGGAGCTGTGGGGGCAGCATGTTCCTTAGGGCGTGCCAGGGGTTGAACCAGGGGTTGTAGATGTCGGGGTGCCAGGCGTGCATTATACCCATGTTGGCTCCGCGCCGCTTGCCGCCCTGCTTAACCATCTCGGTCACGACGTCGTATATCCTCATGAAGCTGAGGGGCCCCGAGGCGCTGCCGCTGGTGCCCCTTACGATGTCCCAGCGGGGCCGCAGCTCGCTGAAGCTGAACCCCTGCCCGCCGCCGTACTTGAAGGTTAGCGCCTGCACCGTGGCCGCATCCATTATGGCCTTCATGTCGTCGTAGACGGGGGTGACGTAGCACGCGCTCAGCGTCCCCCGCGCCCCGTCGGCGTACATGTTGAAGAGGGTGGGGCTGTTGAACATGAACCGCCTCTCGACGAGCAGCCTGTACAGCCTCCCCGGGTCGACCCGGCCCCGGAACCCCAGCGCCACCCTCCTCATAACCATGCTCGGCGTCTCCATGGGGACCCCGTGCTCGTCCCTGGTCATGTACCTGGCCAGCAGCACCCGGAGCGCGTTGTAGGTGAAGCCGAGGTCGTCCCGGCACGGCTCCCCCCGGCCCCCGGCCGCGGCCCTAGCACACTCGGGGAGCGGCGCCAGCCTACCCCCGTTCGGCGCCCGCTCCCGGTAGGCCCCCACCACCATCCGGTACATCTCCTGGAGCAGCAGCTGCCTAGCCTCCGTCTCGGCCTCCGGCCTGTAGAGGCTCTCACGAATCAACTCCAACTGGCGACGGTCGCTGGAGAACTGCACACCTATACACCCGGCCCTAGCGGTGTCCGGGGCTGGCCCTACTGCTGCCCGCACATCCAGCACTGCCGGCCCCGTAATACCAGAAGTGGATTACAATAGTGGGCGGCTATACCGGACGAAGTACCGGGCTGAAGGGGGCTAGGGGGCTTCCAGCCGGGGCACCTTGTAGTACCGTGACACCGTCCGGCCAGGGTGCTGCCGTCTACAGACCTGTCAGGCTTCCCGATGCTGCGTTAGCAGCCGAATAGTATCGCGGGCGGGTCGGAGCCTTTCACACGAAGTATACCACGAGCCGGTCGTAGGGCTCCTCCTCGTAGTATAGCTTCCTCTTAGCCGGCATCTGCACCATTAACTCCTGCGTAGTTATGACCGCGTAGTCGTAGAGGTGGCTTGCCGGCGTTATAACCGTGAGGTAGGCCTCGAAGTCGAGGTTAGTGTATATGACCTCGAAGTTGCCGACGTAGTTTCGGCCTACTATGTCGACTCGCGGCGGGCTTAGGGGTTGCAGGGGCTCCTGGAACCCGACATAGAGGTTCTTACGGTTCCTATCCTCGATCTCCTTTTTATACACGTACTTGACCTCCACCGTTACGCTCCTAGGCTCAAACACTATGCGCCCGTTGGCGCCGCGGACCTCGAGAACGTCGCCAGAGACGGTGAGCTGCAGGGCGCCGCTGAGCCAGCGGACGTAGAAGCTCGCCCGTCGCGTCAACCCGCCTCGCGCCTCCCCGCGCGCGCGGCCCCTTCCCTGGGTGGAGGAAAAAGAGGGCGGCCGCCGCTACTCGTCGAGGGGCGTCTCAAGGATCTTCTGTAGCTCAGCCGCTATCATGCGCGCTGTAACCGAGGATGGGAGCGCTGTGTCCTCCTTCCTGTACGGGGTAGCCTTCTTTACTATCATTCCGCGCCCGTTGCGTATCTCTATCTCGTGCATCTGCAGGCTGTGCTCGGTCTGCCGCATCTTCTCTATTATCACGTAGCGCCTCAGCTCGCCCCGTATAACCGCCTTTCGGAACCTTATGATGCCGTCGGCCACATGCTCTATGCCGAAACCGAAGCCCAGGCTTGTCGTGACCGCATACTGGCTCGTGAGTAGTGCCGTGAAGTCCCAGCGGTAGAGGATGCGCTTCACATAGTAGCTGTACTTCCTAGCCATAGCAGGCTTGTCGAGCCAGAACGCAGACATCGAGTCGATTACTAGTCTAGCCCTGCCGTAGCCCAGGTACCTCTTAGCCTCTATAACCTTGTTGACCAGCTCCTCCACGCTGACCTCGCCCAGGCTCCAAGGGTCGTCGCGGCCTCCCATGAGCGCGTCTATTATGACTAGCTGTCTCCTCTCTATCGCCTCCTGGAAGTCTATACCAAACATTGCAGCCTGCCTTATGACGCTCTCCCTACTCTCCTCTGTCGTGACGTATATGTTCTTGTCGCCCTCGCGTATGCCCTGTGCTATGAAGTGTATGGAGAATATCGTCTTGCCGACACCAGGCTCGCCGACCACGGCCACGAAGAAGCCTCTCGGTATGCCGCCCTGGACTAGCTTGTCGAATCCCTCTACCCCCGTGCGCAGCCTCTCTATGGTTACGCGTGGCTTCACAGCCAGCCCTGGAGCCCCTCTACCCGCGCTTCCGCGGCGTATAAGTGGTGCCGGCGCGTAGGTAGGAGCAGTAGCCCCTAGGCGTACACGCTTCCACGTATACTATAGAGGCGTCTGCATAGTCTTTAAGCTTCGGCGCAACACAGTTGTACACGTAGCCTACCAGCCTCTCGGCGGTCGCGCTTTCGGCTTCTAAGACATCGTTTAAGACCTGGTAGTCGAGCGAGTCGAGGCAGCCGCGCAGCAGCCTGTAGAGGATAGAGTGGTCCACAACCATCCCCGCCTCGTCGAGGCCGCCCTCGGCGCAGACGCGAACCACGTAGTCGTGGCCGTGGAGGCTCCGCTTCTCCCCCTTAACGCGGAGCGCCACGGAAACCCAGCCCTCGACGCAGACGCCGAATACCACGCCGCGCATAGACATGGACGGCACCCCGGGGCGCTGCACCTCAGCCCGGGCCTCGGGCTGCTGCCCCGCGGGGCTGCGGGAGCTTCAAGCCACACGGAGCCTCCCTGGAGGAGCCTGCGGTGTCACCGCGCCTCCAGCCTTCCAGCGTGGGAGGGCTGGATGGGCCTGCCGGGGGTGGCGTGGGTCGTGACTGTTCTCCCGGGGTGGCTGGCCGCGGGGCTTCTCGGGGACCAGGTCTCGGCTGTGCAGGTGCAGCCGGCCGGTGTTGACCTGCGGCTTGACGTTGTGGAGGAGCTGGTGGAAGCTGGGAGGCTGGGTGTCGAGGCAAGGGTTAGGCCCGGGGGGAGGCCGGTGGAGCCTGTGGATGGCTGGTACAGGCTCGGCCCCGGCTACTATCGCATACGTTTCATGGACGCGGTTACCGTCCCCTCGGGCGCGGTGGGGCTCTGCTTCCCGAGGAGCAGCCTGTTGAGGATGGGCGCGTCTGTACTGTGTGCCGTCTGGGACCCGGGCTACCGTGGGCGGGGGGAGGCGCTCCTGGCCGTGTTCAACATGCATGGGGTGGAGCTGGAGCGGGGCGCTAGGATCGCGCAGCTCGTCTTCCTGCGGGTTGGAGGGGAGCCTGGGGGCTTGTATGAGGGAGCTTATCAGGGGGAGGGGCTTCGCGGGCCTGGAAGGCGGTGAGGAGCTTCTCGTAGAAGCTCTTCTCGCCGCGCGGCGCCCGGTGTAGGAGCCTGCGCACCACTAGCTCCGGCGTGGAGCGGGCGTGGTAGCTGAAGCGTGGGCTGCGCCGTACTATCAGGTTGTAGTTCTCGTCGAGGCCCAGCGCCTCTATGCCGTCCACCCTCACCTTCGACCGGAGCTCGGGAGGCAGGGCCGAGAGTATCTCGTCAGCCATGTGGCTCACTATCACTGCTACGGCGTTCCCCGAGCCTATCAGGGTCTCAGCTAGGGCCGCTACAATCCTGGCCGCCGCCTGGGCCTCTGTCACGGCCTCGAACTCGTCGACCAGGACTAGGATGCGCTTCCTCCTGGCCTCTCTCACTATCTCGGCCAGCTTCCGCAGCAGAGTCTCCAGGGCTCCTGCGGAGAGCATGCCCGTAGGCTTGGATATGTAGTAGACACGGTCGAAGCCAGAAACCCACGCCTCGGCAGCGGGCGCGGGTATCCCCGCGTGGGCGGCCAGCACGGTCTCGGCTACGAGTCTTAGCAGTGTTGTCTTCCCGCCACTGTTGGCCCCGGTGAGTATCGCTACCGGCTCGCAGGACGTGCCCTCCGGCCGGAAGGGTGTGCAGCCTATGACATAGTCTACGGGCTCGACCGAGTCCGGGCCGAGGCGGCGTGCTAGCTCTACCTCGCGGCCGCCGCGGACGGCGACGCCTAGGGCTCCACCTTCAACTTGCCTGGTCTCCCCGGCCGCCACGAGCTCCCTGTACTTTATACATGCGAAGTACTTGTCGGCCCATACTACTACGCGGAACATGATACGCGTGAGGGGGAGGAGGCGCCACGCCTCCTCTGCAAGCCTGGAGGCGGTCTGGAAGCGGAGCGCCTCCGCCCTGGCCGCGAGGGCTCTTCGAAGAGCCTCCACGCGGTCCTGGCGGAGGCTCAGGGGGAGGCGGGGCTGCGGCTCCACCAGCCCGGAGACGAGCCTGGCGTGCTCGACGTCGAGGCCCAGCTCCCTGGCCAGCCTCTCCTCGGCCTCGAGCGCGACCTCCTCGAAGACCTCCTCTATCTCCGGTGGCAGCCGCAGGGAGCCCTCCTCTATCGACTCCAGGAGGCTCAGCAGCTGCGCCGCCGAGAGCCTCAGCTCCCTCTCGGACAGCCTTCTCTTCACCTCCTCGTTGACCCAGACCTCGAGGTCGCTAACCAGCGAGTCCAGCTTGCGAAGCCTCTCGACCGCATCGGCGTGCTCGCTGCTGTAACGGCCTCCAGCGTGCACCGCTGCTATCTCGAGCAGGCGGCGGGCAGCGTTGACAATGTCGGCGAGCCTCTCAGCGCCCACGGCCTTGGAGGCCCTCTCTGCCACGCACGGAGCCTCCTCGGCCAGCAGTATGAGCGCCTCGTAGACCGCCCTGTTGGCCAGGACCGCGTCGAGCACCGCCTTCGGGGCGGCCAGCCAGGGGCTAGGCTCGCGAGCCACAATGCAGGGGCCCTCGCCGGCCACCTCTACGCCGGGCAACACTAATGCTGGCTGACCGCTGCACTCGTACACCTCCGCCTCCACGACCTCGGCCACGATGCCCCGCTCCGCCGCCGCCCGCCTCGCCGCCTCTCCGCCGCCCGGCGGCGCCACGATGAGAGCTTCCGCGTGCAGTCTCCTGGGGAGCCTCGGCCACGACACGCTGGCCAGCGCGGCGGCCAGCTTCTCCGAGGGCTCGGCGGGGCAGCTTGGCCTGCAGAAGTCCCATGTCCACACTCTTCGGGGCGCTGGTGTCAACGTTTCAAGCTCTACCCTCGCAGGGCGGCTGTGGGCGCTGGAGGCCAGCGTCTCGACGAGTTTCTCGAAGAGCCTTCGAGCGTCCGGCGTCCCGAACATCTCCGCGGGGGAGAAGCCTTCCATGGAGGCGCGCGCAGCTTGTATCAGGCGTACTGCCTTCCTGTACGAGCCGAGGGCCTCTGCTAGCTCGTCGACTCTGGCCTCTACTATGGCTTTCACCGCCTCCTGCTCGGAGCCGAAGTGCTCTACAAGCTTCTCCCTCACCTTCTCGCCGACGCCGGGCACCTGGTCGAGGCTAGCTATTCCCGGCCCTCCCCTCCCCGCCATAGCTTGATTGCACCCTCACCGGGCTTTCGCCTCCCTTCAGGGGGCGCTGGGCCGCCTCGGATATCCGCGTCGCAGCCGGGGCGGGCTCACGCCGGTGTCACTACGCTTTTTAGAGCAAGGATGCCGTGGCGGCGGAGCCCCGAGGGTATGATGCTCGGCACGGGGAGGGGTGGCTCTGATGGCCCTGGACGCCTTGGAGGCGGCTGCTGCCGGCGTGGCTGCTATAGCCAACCGGATAAGGTCGGCCATACGCCCTGCTGAGAGCCTCGCCGAGAACCGGGCTAACAACACCCTCTACGTCGTCGCCGACCTGCTGGACACGCTGGCGGCGACGCTTCAGAGGCTGAAGTGTGTGGGCGAAAACGTAGGCGCTGGTGGGCGTGTAGCCTCAGTGTGCACCACCTGGAGGATAGTAGGCGGCGACGGTGGCGTTGTCGTCGTGAGGCTCCGCCCGGAGACCGTCATAAGGTTCGAGGGTGGCCGCCTGTTCTTCCACAGGGACCACGTGAGGATGGAGGCTGACGCCGCCAAGGTTAGGATATGCAAGTGGAGCTACTGCAAGGAGTTCAGCACCACCAACCGCGAGGAGGTAGTCAGGGAGCTACCCCAGATAATCTACATACTACGCTTCGTAGGCAACGCGGTTAGGAAGACCGCTGAGGCTGCACAGGTCTGCGCTAGGCGCGAGGCCCCCGAGTGCGCCAGGCTCTAGCCCCGCGGGGAGCTGCATGGATGCGGCGGCCGCCGTCGAGGGCTGGCTCTTCCGCAGCGCGGGCGGCCGCCTGATAGGTTTTGTGAAGGGGTGCATGCACCCGCTGCCCGAGCTGTTTGCGGTTCCACGCGTCATTGAGGGGCGGAAGACCTGGAGCCTCGGGGAGGCCCTCCGGATAGCCTCCCGGCTCGGCGACGGCTTCCGGGTAAAACCGAGCCCCTGCCTCGGCGGGCGCAAGGCTGGCCTGGTGGACCCCGCCGCTGTTGAGCTTGTGGCCCCCTGGGAGGCCGCCCGGAGGCTGCGGGGCTGCACCACCGGGCTCTGCAGGGCGGCCCTCGAGCTGCTGGAGACGCTGGCCTCTGCCACCCGCAGGGGCCTCGTCGGCGTCTCCGGGGGGCTTGCCTATGGTGCTGCCACCGCCGGCGACATGGACCTCGTCGTGTACGGGCCGCGTGACGTCGAGCGGGTATACAGGCTGCTCGGCGAGCTCCGCAGGGAGGGCGTCACCTCGCCCGCGCCGCCGAGAGGCCACGGGTGGAGTAGCAGCGACGTGAAGCTCGCCCGCAGCGTGCAGAGGGGCCGGCTGCTCATCGGGATCTATAGGGGATACGAGTACAATGTCCGTCTGGTCCACTGTATCCGCCCCAGCCGCTGCGGCCCCATACGCCTCCTCGGCCGTGCTAGGCTTGAAGGTGTAATCTGCGGAGGCACATTGTACACGCTACCCGTTCTCTATACCCTCTGCCTCCGCGGGGGAGGGGCGGCGCTGGTCGCGAGCTGGCGTCTCCGCTACACCGAGCTACCTGTGGGCATGCACGTAGATGTTGCCGGGGAGGTGGAAGAGTGGTGTGGCGGTCTACGCGTGGTTGTGCCGGACCATGGGGGCTACATTCGGCCGGCGGAGGGGCCCGGATAAAAGCCCGCCACCGTGCAGGTTTCACAGGCCAGAGGACGGCTTCCTCTGCCCGTTGTGAGGGCTCACACAGCCCGGCCGGGAGGGGAGGATTGTGGGTAAGCCGCGGCTCTTCGTGACACGGAGGCTTCCGGGCCCCTGCTTCAAGCGTATGCTCGAAGAGTTCAACGCGGACGTGTGGCCCGAGTGGCGGCACCCGCCCCACGAGGTCCTCGTAGAGAAGGCCCCCCACTACGATGCCATGGTCTCCCTGCTTACAGACAGGATAGACTGCGAGGTGATCGTTGCGGGGGCGCGGGGCAGGCTCCGGATAATATCCCAGTACGCGGTGGGCTACGATAATATAGACGTTGACTGCGCGACGAGGCACGGGATATACGTGACTAACACTCCTGACGTGCTGACAGAGGCGACAGCAGAGCTGACCTGGGCCCTGATACTAGCCGCTGCGAGGCACCTAGTCAAGGCCGACCGCTACGTTAGGAGCGGCGAGTGGTACCGCAGCGGCACAGGCTGGCACCCAGAGCTGTTCCTCGGCATGGAGCTCCGCGGCAAGACACTCGGCATAATAGGCTTCGGCAGGATAGGCAGGGCAGTAGCCAGGATAGGCGCCAAAGGCTTCGGCATGAAGGTGCTCTACTATAGCCGCAGGCGCGCACCCAGGGAGGTAGAGCAGGAGCTCAACGCCAGATACGTGAGCCTCGAGGAGCTGCTAAGAGAGTCTGACATTGTGAGCCTCCACGTGCCCCTAACACCGGAGACGAGGGGTATGATAGGCGAGCGCGAGCTCCGCATGATGAAGCCCACTGCAATCCTGGTAAACACGGCGAGGGGCGCCGTCGTAGACCCCGACGCTCTAGTGAAAGCCCTGCGCGAAGGCTGGATAGCAGCGGCCGGCCTAGACGTCTTCCACGTGGAGCCCCTGCCGCCCGAGCACCCGCTAACCAAGCTCGATAACGTGGTGCTAGCACCACACATCGGCAGCGCAACCAGGGAGGCCCGCGAAGCGATGACATGCGCGGTACTCGAAAACCTCCTCGCCTTCAAGCGCGGGGAAGTGCCGCCGAACCTGGTGAACAGGGAGGTCGTCGAAAAGAGGAGGCCTGGCTTCGAGGGCTAAAGCTGGCCGCGGAGCCTCATAGCCTCCACAACCTTCTTTACGGCAAGCGCGTAGGCGGCATCTCTCATGGTATGCTTTGACGGGTCCATCTCGCTGTGCCAGAAGTCCCATACGCGTCTAGTGTTATGGCTCATCTTCTCCTCGAGCCTGCGCTTCGCCTCTTCCTCGGAGATGTAGCCGCCTATGCGGTTGTTCATCCACTCTATATGGCTCATTATCACTCCTCCAGCGTTGGCCAGTATGTCCGGGACTATCACCACGCCCTTCTTCGTAGAGAGGTACACGTCGGCCTCGGGTGTCACGGGGCCGTTGGCGGCTTCGACTATCATCCTAGCCTTTATCCTCTCCATGTTTTCACTGGTTATCACATCCTCTATAGCCGCTGGCACCAGGATGTCGACGTCGAGCTCGAGTAGCTCCTCGTTGGTTATCCTCTTCTCGGCCTTCTCGTAGAATATCACGCTGCCCTTCATGTTTTTCACTTTCTTAACCTCGTCAGGGTTGAGGCCCTTCGAGCTGTAGATGCCGCCGCGGCTGTCGCTCACAGCTACTATGATAGCCCCCATTTCGTGGAGGAACTTTGCAGCGTAGTAGCCTGCGTTGCCGTAGCCTTGCACCGCCACCGTCTTACCCTCAAGGCCGCCCCAGAGCTTCTTGGCTACCTCCCTCGCCGCTACCGCCGTGCCGAACCCTGTAGCTATTATCCTGGCCTCGAGGCCGCCGAGCTGCTTCGGCTTGCCAGTTATCATAGCGAACTGGTTCTCGCCGGTTATCCTGTAGTACTCGTCGAACATCCACGCCATTATCTGGGGGTTGGTGTAGACGTCGGGTGCTGGTATGTCGGTGTCGGGGCCTATGTACTTGTAGAGCATCCTTATGTACCCCCTGGACAGCTGCTCGAGCTCGCTAGGACTCAAGGCGTGGGGGTCGACGCGGACGCCGCCCTTGCCGCCGCCGTAGGGGAGGTCGGCGAGAGCGTTCTTCCAGGTCATCATCATGCTTAGAGCCTCCACCTCCTCCATGGTCACTGCCGGGTGGAATCTTATGCCTCCCTTGTAGGGGCCGAGGGCGCTGTTATGCTGGCTCCTCCAGCCTATGAACACCTTAACCCTCCCGTCGCTCATGCGGACCGGGATCTTAACCTGGATGACGCGTTCGGGGTGGCGCAGCGCCTCGTAGACGTCGTCACCGAGGCCCAGGTGCTCTATTGCCCTACGGAGGATGCGCTCCTGGTCCTGGAGGAGGACGCGGGAGTCTTTCACCTGCATAAGCTGCGGCACACCTCCACGGGGTATATGTGGAGGCCGGGCTTAATTTAAAATGAGCGTTTACGGTGGAGGGTGAGCAGACCGTGGGCAGACGATACATCGAGACGCCGGGGCGGGGCTTGGTCGAGGGTACCGTGGTGATAATCGACTTGGATAGGTTTGGGGAGGTTGTGGAGGAGAGGGGCTGGAGCGAGTACAGTCCAAACCCCGCCACTGGTCTACTAACGAGGCTTGTGGAGGAGCTAGTCAGGAGGTGGGGCGGCTACCTGGTCTACGGGCTGGACGAGGAGCGGGGTACTGAGGAGGCTATCGTTGAGTTCCCGCTGACGCGGCCGGAGGAGCTGCGGGAAGATCTCGAGCGGATAAGGGAGGAGCTGAACAGGCTCGGCGTTGGAGTAACCATAGTAGCCGTCTACGGGTACGTGGGGCTCGTGGAGCGGCGTGGCGACCGGCGCAGGGCCTACACGGCTACTCCTACCAGGCGCCTCGCCCTAACCCTGCTGCGGAGGGCGAAGCGGAGCGGGGGGAACAGGGTGGTGATAGCCTAGGCCCCGGCGCCCTCCACGGTGCCCGCAAGGGTGGAGCCTCCCCGGTACCGGTGAAGCTCCACGCCCTCGTCTGCGCGGCTCCTGGTCTCCTCGACTACGCCCACAGCCTCCTGCATTACCGTCCTAACCGCCTGCGAGTAGTCCATCGAGCCCTCGAGAAGCATCTCCAACAACTCCTCGAGCCTGCTCGGGGGAAGCATGTTGAGCGCGTCAACCACGCGGTGGAGCTTGGCGAAGGCGGGGCTGGCGCCACTGTAGCCGGTGCCGTTAGCCGCCACGAGCCCTAGGATCCACGCGTTGAACAGCGCGCGCTCCTCAAAGCTGGACGAGAGGCTCTCGGGGGACGATATTATCCCGGCGCTGACAGCCTTCTCTATGTATTCCCTGTAGAGGCGGAGCTCGCTTTCCCTCACAAGCTTTGCAGGCCCGAAACGCACCGCCTGGCCGGAGATGTGGCGCTCCCCTAGGCCGGGTATGATTATCTTGCCGTAGGCTGCTTTGAGCCTCCAGGTCTGTGTGTCGCCGCTGTCGATATCGATTTTCTTGAGGAGAGGTATCATGGCGGCGCTCGCCAGGCCCATAGCATGCAGCCTCCCCTCCCAGAGCTTTCTCATGAGAACCATGAACATCACCGCCTTCAGCCTGGAGCCGTTGCCGGCCTGCTGCATTATGTAGGGTATAAGCCCTCCAACAGCCGCCGTTGTTGCATGGGGCACGTAGGCTTGCAGCTGTAGGCGGAGACTCTCACTTGTCGCTATATGGAACACGGGGACGAGTCTGCCCTCCTCTACATGGTCGCGTAACACGCTCCTCATGGTCATGAAGTTGTTTATGCTCTTCGCTATCTTCATGGCTCTAAGGTCTGCGTCATCACGCGGACCCGGGGGGTAGTCCAGGCTTATGTAATAGTCCGCGTCAACCTCCCGGTAAACCCTGGCTATCTTGTGAGGGTCGACCGTGATACCTCTGCTTAGGAACTGGTAGCCGCCACTGTCTATCCACAGCTCCACCTCGTCGCCGATCCCGAGGAGCCTGCGGAGGCCGCGGCCCCTCAGCCGGTCCAGGCTGCCTGCCTTCAATATGTCGTAGCTGTTGACCATAACAGCGTCAACGTCCATATACATCCATGGTTTTACTGTGGTGTTTATCGGCGTTCCCAGGACGAGGCGGAAGCCAGTCATGGCGCAGCTCCGGTGTTACCTCACAAGCCCCCCGGCACCTTGATGATAAAGAGTAACACCCCGGGGGACCATAACCTCCATAAACGGGGTTTAAGAATAGGAGCGGCGGCGGAGCCGTTAACACTACCCCATCCTCCCGGCATGGGAGCGCCCCGCGGAGGAGCGTGGGGAGGCTCGAAAGGGCGGAGCGCCCCTCCACCGGGGGCGCGTTGACGAGCCGCGCAGCACCGACATCCTCCGCGGGGCAGCGCATCACACAGGCCAGGGGGAACGATTAGCTATACTTGGCCTTTACATGCTGTGATGAAGTTACGCACTGCCGACCCGCCCCAGCCTCGGGGAGGGCGGGGATGCTGTAGGCCCGATCAGCTGAGCCTCTAGCCTGGCGTGCTGCAAGAGAATCGGAGTACGCACCCCTGCTCGGTCTCAAGCTCCACCGTGCCCGCAGACGCTCTGGCTTCGCGTGGCGGCCCGCAGCTCCGAGGGAGTAGCAGCGTCATGGTGCCGCCTGGTATCCGGGTCTCGTAGGCGAGCAAGTCTCCCCCACAAGCAGTGCAGAGCGCGTAGATGTCTAGGACAAGGTTCCTAGCCGCCTCGACAACCCCGGGGTTGCCGCCTTCGAGTATTATACAGGAGAGCTTCTCGATGAGCTTGCTCAGCTCTAGCCCGCAGCACGCCACCTCCACGGTCCGCGGGTCCATGACGCGTCACCTAGGCGGGCGGGTAGGTCATCTCGGGCCTGGGCTCCAGGCGCACAAGCCTAGATACGCCTTGGAGCCTGCGCCTTGCATGCCGGTATAAGACGGGTGCCTCCACCTCAATCCTGTCCCTGAGCTTTGAGGCGCCCATTATCGATGCCAGGCGGTCGAGCAGCTTGGCCCAGCACTTGTCGCTGCCGAAGGCTGCGAAGACGGCCACACTGTAGCTTAGGCTGGAGGCTTCGAGTATTTCTACGGCCCTGAGCTGTAGCTCAAACGCGTCCGCCGACGCGCCGGTCAGCAGCTGGAACCACCAGCGGTTGCAGGCTTTTATCGAGACGCGGACGTGGAGAAACCGCCGGTGCCTCTCAAGGCTCTCTAGAAGCCTACCGTCGGAGGCTAGGAGGATGCCATTAGTCTCGAGCACGAAGACTTCTCCGGCCAGCCTGGCTGCCAGGTAGTCCAGCAGAGCTATGAGATGGCGCCTGCCCAGGGTCGGCTCCCCGGCTGAGAGGCGGAGAACCCGGTAGCCCTCCGACCTGGCTATGGAGAGCAGCCTCCTCCCCGCCGCGGAGGGGTCCACCCAGAAGCCTATCCGGGGGTCGTCACGGGCGGGCCCCGTCCAGCAAAAGACGCAGCGAAGGTTACAGAGGACCACGTCCCCGACCGCGCTGCCGCCATAGAAGCGGCTGCCGCGAAACCGGAAGTACCTGCGCTCCAACCCCTTCTCGACAAGGCGTTCAAGGCGCTCAGAAACCTTAACCGGGTCGTAGCCGCGGAGCAGCCGCGCCGCCCTCTCAGCGGCATCATCATCCCACCAGGCGACCCTAACACCCCCCCTGTCCGCCAAGGCTATGACCCTACCCCGGCTCAACCCAGGAGCCACACACGGGCCGGCGGGGCGCTGCATGAGCGAGAGAACCCCGGCCGAGCCCAGCCCCTAGGGGCGGTGGTGAGGTCCTATCCTAGCCGAGGCCCCCGCCGGCCTCGAGCAACAATATGTTTACAGTGCCGCGCCCGACGCCGTACGCCGACGCTATAGAGGGGCAGGCTGCGGTGAAAAGCAACGCCACGCGGGCCTCGAGCTTCGAGTTGTGCACGAAAGCCGCCGCCAGCTCCCCCTTCATAAACACCAGGTCCGCAGACTCGAGCAGCCGCAGCACATGCTGTCCCTCATCACCGTAGAAGAGCGCGTCACCGCCAGACACGGTTATGATATCATCGAGCCTCGACGCTAGACCAACCTTCTCTAGGTCACCAAGCGTGGCGCTGTCCTCGAAGCGTCCACTACGCACCACGCCCACGACCTCGACTCCAAGCTCGTCACGCATCCTCTCTATGAGCGCCATATCGTATGGAAGCTCGGCAGAGCCCCCGAAGACGTAGTATACCATACCGCCCCTGGAGCCTATATCACGTAGAGCATCCAGGATCACCTTAGAATCGTCTCGGCCGACACGCGCATTTACAAGGTCCATGTAGCCTGGGGGCTCCTCAAGAACACGGTAGGGCTCGTCGAGCAGCCGGTATCCAGTCGCGAGCGCCGCCGCCCTCATGAGCAGGGGTATAGCTTCGTCGACAGGCTTGTCCTCTAGGGAGTCTCTTATAGAGCCTGCACGCTGCTCCGAGACCGATAACGCCTTCGGAATCAAACTCTCATATAGCTTCTCGACAGGAGCCACCTTCCGCGCAATCCTATAGGAGACTGAGGCTACCTCAACGTACTCTATATCGGGGCCTATATATATCAACATTGACTCCACTATGCTGCGGAGCGCGGACAGCTTCTCGGCCGTGCTGAGCTCCTCCAGCGTCTCCAGCTCCAAGGCGCGCCTCTGGATTAGGGCGGAGGCGCATAACGGTGTAACTTTCAAGGCCGCATACTGCCCCCGTTCACGCGGAATTGTAGATACGCACAGGGTGTGGAGGCGAAAACCTGGGTTTGAGCCGCGGGGGGCCTCTGCACCTCTCTGGATGTGCGGCTACTTCTTACTCCTGAACCTCTCTATGGCTTCGCTTATCTTCTTCTTGGCTTCCTCGGGGCCACGCCACTCGCGGACTTTAACCCACTTGCCGGGCTCAAGCTCCTTGTAGTGCTCAAAGAAGTGCTTTATCTTCTCGCGCACAATCTCGGGGAGGTCGTCGACACTCTTTATGTTCTTAAAGCTGGGGTCAAGCTTGTCCTTGGGAACTGCTATTACCTTGCTGTCTGGGCCCTCCTCATCCTCCATAATGAGGAGACCTATGGGCCTTGCCTCTATCACAGTACCAGGCAGCACAGGCTGGGAGGTTATCACCAGGACATCCACTGGGTCGCCGTCCTCCTCCAAGGTGCCCGGGATGAAACCATAGTTGAACGGGTACACCATAGCAGTATAGAGGAACCTATCCACCTTGATAATACCGCTCTCTTCGTCATACTCATACTTTACGCTGCTGCCCATAGGTATCTCTACAAACACGTTCACTATCTCCGGCGCCTTCTCGCCCGGCCCCACCCGCTCATGTATGCTCGCCATGAAGACACCCCGCCCACGTCCCGCGACCGCTCCGGGAGCGTCCAAGATGATAAGTTACCGGCCACGCGCAGTCTTGAAAACTCTTCCCGGCAGGTGAGGGCGTCGCAAACCGCTACATGACCCGGCGGGGAGCTGCAGGAGCCGGATGAGCCGTCCCGGCCGGCTGCGGGGTGTAGCCGGGGTGCCCATAGATAAGAAGAAGGTTGAGCAGGCTGTACGCATGATACTCGAGGCTATAGGCGAGGACCCTGAGCGAGAGGGGCTCCGCGAGACGCCTCGACGCGTCGCCGACATGTTCGAAGAACTCTTCGAGGGCTACGAGTATAGCGACGAGTACACCTGGTTCACAGAGACGAGCGACCTAGTCGTGGTGGCGGGCATACGGTTCTACAGCCTCTGCGAGCACCACCTACTCCCCTTCTTCGGTGTTGTACATGTGGCCTACCTGCCCCGCGGCAAGGTAATCGGGCTGAGCAAGATAGTGAGGATTGTACGCAAGTATACTAGGAGGCTGCAGATACAGGAGAGGATGACAAAGCAGATAGCGGACGAGGTTATGAGGGCGACTAGCTCCCAGGACGTCATGGTTGTCAGCGAGGCTGTACACCTCTGCATGGCTATGAGGGGTGTTAAGACGCCCGCGCCTACCGTGGTGGCCGCAGTGAGGGGAGCCTTCGCCGTGGATAAGTCGCTTAAGGAGGAGGTGTACAAGATAATTGAGCCCCACCGTTTCAAGGGGTTCCCCCTCTAGGGGCAAGCGCCCGCTGCCTCTCCACCTCGTATACCGCCATGGCAAGTGTGCTTGCAACGTTGTAGCTCATACCCTGCACTGTGGATGGTATCCTGGCGACAACCGTACGCTCCTTAGGGAGCTTCCCCACCTCCTCGGGCGGTATCCCATAGTCCTCGGCGCCTAGCACCAGCGCGAGCTTCTCCATAGAGGAGAGGTCGACTTCACTGAGCAGCACCGTCCCATACGTTTCTAGGACTAGGTAGAACACATCGTCGCCTAGCTCTGCGGCTAGCTCCTCCAGGCTCAACAGTATTTTCATCCGCAGCCTGGGCGGAGGCTCTCGTATGAGCATCGAAGGGTCAAGGCCTGGGCGCGCCACTACATATAGCACCGCTCTTTTCCAGGCCGCAATGGAGGCTACGTCGAGAAGGTTGAGGGGGTTCTTAGGATGGTAGAAGACGATGTAGAGCTTCATGTGGTCATCGCCTCGCCACCAGACGTGTTCGACGCGGCTGTCCTGCTACGTGTCCTCTATACCGCTCTCGGGAGCCGCGGCTGGAGGGCTTATATTATAGGGCTTGGTGGGAAGCAGCTACATAGGCTCGTTGTAGACTCACGAGTCCCCGCCCGCGTGGTAAGAGAGAGAGTCAGCCTGGGGGCACCCGAGGACCACCCAGAGCCGGTCTACGTCGTCGACAACAGGGGCGAGCCGGCATGGCTGCTCGAGACGCCCTCCACCATAGTTGTGGACTACTCTGGCTTCTACGCCCGCGGGCTAGGCGAGGCTGTGCGCAGGGTGCGCGGCGCCGGGCTGCCGTCGCAGACCTATGAGGCTGTCGGCGTGTTCTACGAGTTCCTCGTACGGCGACGGAGCTGGGCTCCCCAGGGCGAGCCGTGGAGCGTCGATCCTAGGAGTGGCCTCTACCTTGCGCGTAAGAGCCTCGAGGCCCTCAAGGTGTTCGACAACTTCTTCCTAGTCGAGCCCAGCACTATAGTCTACACGCTGCGCCGCGTGTATATGAGGGAGGGGGTGCTCCTGGACCCTAAGAGGTATCGTGTAGACGTGGACCCCGTGGATGGGCATGCGAGGCAGGAGATAGAGGTTGAGGCGTACACCCGCCACAGCCTCCGGCCACGTGGGACCATTAGGATAGTGTTCAGCGGCTTCACGCTGGAGGTCAGCGACTGGCGCGGGCTCCGCTACCGGATAACGCTGGACCCCTTTCACCGCACCGCCTGCGCGGCCCCCGGCCTCTGCGCCGGCGCGGGAGAGCAGGGGCGGCGGCTGCTAGAGGAGCAGCCCTAGCGACCGGAGCTTCTCAACTGTCTCGTTGAGACCCCTCTCCAACAGTCTCCGGGGCACACGGCAGACGGGGAAACGGAACCTTACCCCGGGGATGCCGAGCAGGGTTAGAGCGCGGTAGGCTACCTCGTGGTCTAGCTTGTCTCCCTTCACGCAGAGGGGGCTGGGCTGGGCGGGCGCTATTACGAGCCTCGGCTGCTCCGAGAGGGAGTAGGCTACTATGAAGCACTGGCCCTCCGGGCACTCCGCCTCCGCTACGGCCGCCCTGAGCTTTGTATCGCGGTCAAACTCTATCTCGACGACGCGCCAGCCTCTGCGGGCACCGGGGGCGGCCATAGGGCTCACGCCCGGCGCCGGCTGTAGGGTGTAGGGGGAGGATGAGCTTTAGACGGCCAGCCAGGGTCTCCGCTGCACACGTGCCCGGTGAGCGGTTCCTACGCAGGGCTGACCCCCGCGGGCGGGGCGGGTGAGGAGGCTCGGGCAAAGGCGAGGGCGCCGCTGGGGGCGGGGGTGCTGTGGCTAGGCGTAGGCTCTGGTTCGATGAGAGGCGTTTGGAGGCGTTTGCGAGGAGGGGGCGGGAGCGCTGGCGCGACTTCGAAGTCGAGCGCATCGTGCAGCGTAGATCTAAGCAGGAGCTCTACATTAAGGTTCAGGGTGTGAATGTCAAACTAATAGTATATAGTGATGGGCGTGTTAGGGCCTACGGTGGCCGCGGCCGGCTGGACTATGCTGTGAAGAGGCTGGCCGAGAGGGTGCTGGGGGTTGGCGGTGGAGCTGGACGAGAGAAGGGTGAGGGAGCTCCAGAGGCAGCGAATAGACGCCGCCATGGAGGTTCTCTCGGCAGTCCTTAGCAAGGGTGCTGCGTCGAGGGAGGAGGCTCGGAGGCTCCTCGAGGAGAGCTACCGCAAGCGCGCCATACAGCCCATACGCGGGAAGGCATGGCCCCCAGACATATGGGACAAGGAGATGGCCACACTCTACGTTGTAGCCAAGTACGCGCTCATGTTGAACGAGGAGTCGCCAGAGCTTTTCAGCAAGATCTTCGGCTTCGAGGAGACGCTCGAGGAGGCCGCCGAGACTATCCTCACACGCCCGCCCGAGGAGGCCAGGAGGCTCGTCCTATTCCTCCTGGGGGGAAGCCTCGACGACAATATGTTGGCCAGGCTGTTGAGGATAGAGACCACCAAGATGCTACTTGGCTTCGGCAGCGAGGATAGGGTTATAGAGCTTCTGAAGAGGCTCCCCAAAGTCTTCCCTGAGCAGGAGCGTACTGTGAGGAAGTACGCCCGGTACTTTATCGCGTTGAGGGTTGCCCAGGCTATAGCTGCGGGGCTGGTGCGCAACAGGATATCCAAGGAGGCTCTTAAGCAGGCTCTCGCCGCCAGGATAGGCCTCGAGAAGGTGATGCCGGACGACGAGTATGTAGAGTTCATAGCCGCAACCGTGTTTGGCATCCCGAAGCGGAGGCTCGCCCGCGTGCTGGGCGGCGAGAAGAGTGAGAAGAGGGAGAAGGGGAGGCGCGCTAAAGGGTAGGGGAGGGGTCAGCCGCGGGTTCACCGCTCACCGCCCCGGCCTGGGCGGGGCTGCGCCCCTTGTAAGCCTCGTCACACCCCTCGCCCGGGGCTAGCTGTGCTGGCTTCCCGACTCCCTTTTTATCTCCTCTATGAGGGCTTCGACGGCGCCCATTAAGGCCTCCTCGGCTATGGTCAACGGCGGGGAGAGCCTTACCGTGGAGGCTCCGGCTGCTATCACTAGGTAGCCGCGTTTGAACATGCGGAGTAGTATGCGCTCCATCTCGCCGCGGGCTGGCTCCTTGGTCTCCCTGCTCTTTACGAGCTCGACACCTATCATCAGGCCCTTTCCACGTACATCGCCTATCAGGGGCGCTTCACCCGAATCCGCCGCCTCGCGAAGCCTCTTCATGACCGCCTCGCCGAGTCTTGATGCACGCTCGCAGAGCCTCTCCTTCTCCATGTACTCCAGCGCCGCCAGCGCGGCTACCGCCGAGACGGGGTTCCCGCCGAAGGTGGAGGCGTGGCCTCCAGGCCTTATCCTCATGGCCTGCTCGGAGCCCACCGTCGCGCCGAGAGGGAGCCCGCCCGCTATCGCCTTCGCTGTGGAGACTATATCCGGGGTAACCCCCCAGTGTTCCGAGGCGAAGCGGCGGCCGGTGCGGCAGAAGCCCGTCTGAACCTCGTCCGCCACCAGCAGTATCCCGTGGCGCTTGGCGAGCCTCTCGAGGCCTGGGAGGAAATTGTCGGGAGGCACAATGTAGCCTCCCTCACCCTGTATCGGCTCTACGACTATCGCCGCCACCTCGGAGGGGTCGACAAGCTTCCCGAGTATCCACTCCTCGAGGAACCCGAGCGCTGCTTCGCCACACTCCTCGGGCTCCTCGGCTTTGAAGGGGCAGCGGTATGGGTAGGGGTAGGGGGCGTGGACCACGCTCGGCACCAGGGGGGAGAAGCCCGCCCTCTGGACGGGCTTGCTCGCGGTGAGGGACACCGCGCCCATGGTGCGGCCGTGGAAGGCTCCGAGGAAGGCTATGATGTACTGACGCCCCGTGCTGGCCCTGGCGGCCTTGATTGCCGCCTCCACACTCTCAGCGCCGCTGTTCGAGAAGAACACCTTTGCAGGCTTCGGCACGGGCGTTATCTCGACAAGCTTCTCAGCCAACCTGACAGCCTCCTCGTAGTAGAAGTCGGTTAGGCTATAGTGTATAAGCTTGCCCAGCTGCCTGGATGCCGCCTCGACCACATAGGGGTTGGAGGCGCCGACGTTTAACACGGCTATCCCAGCGTTCAGGTCTATGTACATGTTGCCATCAACGTCGTACACCACATAGTTCTCCGCCCTCTCAACCACCAACGGGTACCAGCGCGTGAAGCTCTGCATTAGGACCCTCTTGTCACGCTCTATAATCTCGCGAGCCCGGGGGCCCGGCGGCTCCACGACTATACGTGGGCGGGTGGGCTTACTATCCCACGAGTCTGGCATCAGCCTCCACCTGACCTAATCCAGGCCACTAGGGGCGGAGACGGAGGGATATAGGATTATAAGGCGGGCCCGCGATGGTGGCTGCAGCCGCCTGGGGAAGGGTCATGAGCGAGCAGGGAGACGTCAAGGTGTACACCGGCCTCGTCATAGGCTACCGCCGCGGCTCCAACACACAGTACGAGAGCCAGGTTCTCCTGCGCGTCGACGGCGTCACCGACTCGAGGAGCGCCGCCAGGCTCATCGGGTGGAGGGTGCTCTACCGCGACAGTAAGGGCAACCTGTACCGGGGCCGCGTAGTCCGCGTCCACGGGGGGAAGGGTGTAGTGATAGCAGTGTTTAAGCCCAACCTGCCCGGGCAGGCTGTTGGGGGCAACGTCTACATATACCCCAAGGGCGTCGAGCTGAAGCTCCCCAGCTAGTCGGCGCCCACCCCGCTACTCTTCAACGTCGATATTGACCAGGTACACGGTGTCGAGGCTGGCGGGGTCGTCAACCTCCGCGAGCTTCTTGAGGTAGCCCGCGAGAGTCGCAGGCCTGAACGTCTCCGGGCTTATCTCCTGGAGCCGGACCCACCTGAGCCGGAGATGCTCCTCGCGCGGCCGGAGCTTGTCCAGGCCGCCTACGGGGTTGCAGAGGAAGTAGAAGCCTATCTCGTGGACTATACCGTTACGCCGGCGGTAGAAGGAGTCCACGACGTAGAGGAGCTTGGGGTCTTTCAGGTTCTCTATACCGAGCTCCTCCCTTATCTCGCGCTGCAGGCCGTGGAGTATGGTCTCCTCCGGGCGGATGCGGCCCCCGGGCAGCCTGTAGAAGTCGCCGTGCTTGCTGAGCTGCACGAGTATACGGTCTCCGTCGAGGATTATGCATCTCGCCGATACGCGTAGCAACATGCTGGAAGCCCCCGAGGTGAGGCTGGAGCCGCGGGGCCGCCAGCCTTATCTCTATGGAATCCGAGGGGCCCCGGGCCGCTCAGGCTACTATCGGGGCTTCGAACCGCCGTCCCAGCCCGCGGGCCCGGCTGGAGAGTATGAAGGCCCTCTCAGCGCTCTCAGCCACCGCCAGCACTAGCCCCCCGTAGGCATCGAAGACTACTGCCTCAGCGCCCTCCCGGAGTAGGCGCCGTCGGAGGCTTAGCGCCCACGGGCCCAGGGCCTCGGCCTGAAGTCTGCCTATTCTGTCGATGCCCTCGACGCCCAGGTCTAGAGCATCGTACACCCGGTATTCGTCTACGAGCAGGATGCCATCCGGAGCGGCCAGCCCGCCAGGCGGCCTTATCGCCACCACCCAGTAGCCCGCCAGGTCGAGGAGCGGGAACCTCGCCCCCGCAGCGACCACGCTGCTCCCCGCGAGGGAGGCAACGGGCAGCTCGTAGCTCGCCAGGAACCGCTCCACAACACTCTCCACGTCTATGTTAGCCTCGCCTTCAGCGTAGGCGTCGTTTACTATCTCTGCGAGCATAGCCGCCAACGGCTTGCTGGAGTAGAGCAGCCCCCGCCCCTCCACCCTCACGTCGACATCCTCCACTGCAGCAACCGCCCCGAGCCCGCAGGCCTCCGCGACCACCGGCGCATCAAATGCCAGCGCCAAACCGGCGCCGCCGCCCAGGCCCACAGCCAAGCTCACAGCCGCGTAGGCCTCCACGCTAACACATCTAGACACACCTGTCACTGTCAGGGATATCCCAGAGTGCAGCAGTGCAGTGCCCACCACGGCCTAACCCCAGAAATGGCCTCACGGCACAAGCCAACCCCCCTCCTGCCGGGCGATAACACCCCAGACTATACCGGGGACCGCCCCCCGGGTCCCGGGGCGGGAGTACCAGCAGCCCCCGCCCCCTGACAGGCTAGGCTGCGGAGACGCGGACGACACAAACGGCCAATGCAACAGAGCCTGTCAGGCTGGGCTGCTCAGGAGCGGCTGGGGCTGTGAGACGTGCTACCCGAGAGCCGGGGTCCTCCCTGGCCCCCGCGATCCTCCTGAAGCTCCACACCCTCTCGCTTCCTGTATCCAGCGCCGGGCCGGTTGGAGCTGCGACGTGGAGGCCCAGGGAGGCTTGGCCGGGAACAGGGCGGCGCGGAAGGGGGAGGCCCTAGCTAGGGCCAACGCTCTGCTCCTCCCCCTGCTCCGCGTCGCCCGCCGCTTCTCCGCGCGTGTAGCCGCGCTCGAGGGTAGGCCTCCCCGGAGCCTTGCCAAGGTCTATAAAACCGGGGATAACCGCGTGCACATTCTCCTGGTAGAGCTGCCCGCCTCGAACCCGCTGCTCCTGGCGGTCTACGTTTCCATGCAGATGACGCGTCCAGCCTCTCCTGCGCAGGTCGATAAGAGGCTCAAACGTCTAAGGAGAGCCGTGGAGAAAGCCCGTAGAGGGGTGGCCGCGGCCGCCGACGTGGTCTACGTCTACCTGTCCACTGCGAGGCTAACAAGGGCCGCATACAGGTTGGCGCGGAGCCAGGGGGCGCTGGTAGCCCTCGACCCCCAGCGGGCTGCATCGCTCCTTGCATCACACCTGGCCCGGCGCCGCAGAAGGCTCCTCGAGAAGACCCGCGGCAGAATATGGGGGGCCCTAGCACTGCTAGCCTCCATGCTAGGCGACATGGCTTACACGCTAGACCCCGAAGCCTACCAGCGCCAAGCAGACGGCCCCCTAGCCGGCGAGCTACTCAGGCACCAACATGGTTTGGAGCAGTAGTCATCCGCTCTCCCCGACGCTGAGCAGCTCCCCGCAGACGGGCGCGAGCCAGCCCCATCGCACCCCATCAACTACTGGAAAACAGCCCCGGCAACACCGTCTCCTGCTCAAGGCTTGAACTATCCTAGCCCTATCCTCCCCATACCCGTACCGGGCCCCATGCTCGGAGGCCTCACAGCTAGCCGCCGGAGCCGCCGCGCCCGAGACCGGGCCCATCGCCTCTCAGTCTGATGTCTAACGCTGTTCAGGGTGATCGGCTAAGCTATCTACAGTCTGGCCCGGAGATGCAACCCTCGTGGCTCCGCCGGAGCGTTGGAAGCGGCTGCGGACGCTGGCTTCTCTACGCTGTGGCCTCATCGCCTGTTTCAGGGGATGCCCTATGGCTTGTCGCCTGACCCTACTGTAAACCTGTGAGAGGCTGCCGGAGCATGCAGGCTTGACGCAGATAGACTAGGCGCGGCCCGAACCTGTTGTATTACCCTCTGTCGGCGGCGTGAGGGCTCGGTTCAGGATTACTGCTGCGCTGTGACGGCTCTGCTCTGCCTTCGCCTGATCCCGCCAACAATCGCTGGAGCCGAGTTGACCCTCTGTATGTAAACAAAGATTCTTGCTTGTTAGATGGTGGCCCCGCGCAGTCGAGAGCGGCTTCTGCCGCCTTGCCAGGTGCTTGCTTGGGCCTCCTGCTTACTCATGTTCCCCTTTATGGTCTGGGTCTCCCTGTTGAGTGCAGAGCCTCTCAGCCTCTTTGAGGGTTGAGGGGAACAAGCTCGCTACCGCTGACCTGATTTGTGTACCCATCCTGTTCAGTGAGGTGTACATTGAGCATACTATCTCTCTAACTTCGCTGTAGCCTTGCCTCACGTACCGGAGCCCCTGGATTAGCGTGGACAGGGTCTCAGCCGCTTTTGCCACCCTAGCCTCTATGGTTGTTTGCTCAATGTAGCTCATAACCGCCCTGTACGCTGTCGAGTCCCGTCCGAAGAGCTCAGCTGCGGCCTCGGCCTCAAGTTTCTCCTTGACTTCTCTGCCTATAGCGTCGACTGCCCGTTTCACGATGTCGCCTACCAGTGCCTCGGCTGCATCGTGTAATGCTGCTATGGTCGCCGCCCTGTACGGGTCTACTTCGACTCCGTGTCTCCGGAGCGTGTCGGCCAGCAGCACCGCTATTATACTGGACTCGTGCGAGTGCATTGACACCGTCTCTGCTATAGCCGCCGGGACGCCCCGCAGCATCCAGCCGGTGCGTGGCGTGAACTTCAAAGCCGAGAGAGCCACGGCGAGCCGCTGCTCCCGCTCCAAGCCCGGGGCACCGGCGGCAGCTGCGCCGAGCCTAGCCTGCTATTAACACGCGGCGAGGCATAGGGGAGGAGTAGTGGCTTGAAGGCCGGGAGCCCCGGGGTCACAGCAACCGCCTGGCCCGGCGGCCTCTCCCCGGGGGTCGCGGGCCAGTATGTGGCTGCGCTGCCCGCTCCGCTATTATTAGCTGGCGCCAGCGGTTGTTTCAGCAGGCGGGAAGGGTGATGAGAGGCCGACCTGAGCCCCGTGGGAGGCTGTGAGGAATCGGATTTCGGCTGACGCCCTCCCCCCGTCTGCGCCGCGCGGGGGAAAACTCTCCGGCTTCACTCTACCCGTGCAATGTAGGCTTTGTCTGTTAGCTTCTCCGCGCCGGCGGGCGGCTCCCCTACTGCCACCGGCATGTGGTGTAGATACTGTAGGTCCACGGCGTAGTCTGCGAGGGACGGGTCTAGGTATAGCTTGTAGCCTGGGGGGCTCTCGGAGAGCTTTAGGCCGAGCTTCTTCTTCCAGGACCACACTGCAGCGTTTATCTCCATGACCTCGTGTAGCTCCTTCCGCAGCTCCTCGCTGCGCCACTCGGGGCTGGCCTCGGGGAACCTCTGTTTATGGACGCTGTCCCCGTATAGCCTCCTGTAGAGCGCGTCTGTTATGAAGGGTAGTATCGGGGCGAGCATCCTCAGGAGGGCGTCGAGGACTGTGTGCAGCGTGTACCAGGCGCCCCGCTGCTCCTCCGGGGTGTACTCGCCCTCGCGGTTGTAGGCGCGCGTCTTCACGAGCTCTATGTAGTGTGCCGCGAATATGTGCCACGTGAAGCTATACAGCTTGTTTATCGGGTCGTGCACGTCTAGCTCCTCGCCGTAAGCCTGGTCAACCTCCTCTATCAACACGGCAAGCTCGGCGAGCAACGCCCTGTCTATACGCCTCAGCCTGTAGCCCCCCGCGGGGCGGGGAAAGCTGGAGATGAACCGTGCAATGTTCCACAGCTTTGTGAGGAACAGCTTCCCCGTACGAAGCACCTGCTCGCTGAACTTGTAGTCGTCGCCCAGCTTAGCAGCGGCGGCCGCCCAGAACCGGAAGGGCTCGGCGCCGTAGAGGTCCAGGTAGGGCTCCGGGTCGATCACGTTGCCGAGGCTCTTATGCATAGCACGCCCCTTCTCGTCAAGCCCCATCCCGGTCACGCGCACCCAGCGGAACGCAGGCTTGCCGAGGAGCTGGTACACGCGGAGCACCGTGAAGTAGAGCCATGTCCTTATTATATCGTAGCCCTGGGGCCTCAGCGTGTACGGCAGCTCCTCGTCTGGCGGGAACACACGGCGGAACATCTCGTCGTTATACATGTAGCCGGAGGCGTAGAGCACGCTTATGCTCGAGTCGAACCACGTGTCGAACACCCTCTCCTCGCCCTTCAACTCCTCCCGGGGCGCGCCACACACCGGGCAACGGTCCCACGGCGGCTCCTCTAGCCACGGCCTATAGTAGCGGCCGGGCTCCGGCACGAGCTTCGCACCGCAGCGCCTGCACGTCCACAAGGGGATCTCGGTGCCATAGTATCTCGTGCGGGATATCGGCCAGTCCATGCGCAGGCTCTGTATCCAGTCCTCAAGCTTCTTACGGTGCTTCTCAGGCTTGAAGCGCATCTTACGGCTCACAGCAAGCAGCCTATCCTTAAACTCGAGCTGCTTAAGGAAGTACTCTTTAACGTGGATTATCTCAACTGGAGTCTTGCACCGCCAGCATATGGGCACATTATGCTTTATAGGCTCCTTCTTGGCTATGAGCCCACGCCTCTCGAGCTCCTCCACTATACGCTTGCGCGCCTCTCTCACTGGAAGCCCCGCCAGGAAGCCGGCCTTCTCGTTCATCGTGCCGTCCGGGTTGATTATCAGTTTAGGCTCGAGTCCAAGCTCGTTTATTATCATAACATCGGTCCAGTCGCCGTAGCTGCTTATCATCACGAGGCCGGTGCCATACTCGGGCTTAGCGGCAGGATGCTCGTAGATGGGAACCTCATAGTTGTAGAGGGGGACTATGGCGTGCTTGCCCTTTAGGTGCTTGTACCTCTCATCCTTGGGGTTGTATATGACCGCCCTGGCAGCCCCTATTAGCTCGGGCCTCGTGGTCGCTATTACTATCTCCTCTCCCGTTTCCCTGACGCGCCATTTGACGTAGTAGAGGTAGCCCTCCTCCTCCCTATACTCTATCTCCGCCTCGCTAAGGCTCGTCCCACAGCGGGGACACCATGTTACAGGCTTCTCAGCCTCGTATACCAGCCCCTTCTTCCAGAGCTCTATGAACGTCGCCTGGGTGAGGGTGCGGTACCGCGGGCTGTCGGTGCCGTCACGTATGTACGTGAAGCTGCAGCCCAGCCTCCTCCAAAGCTTTACTAGCTCAGCCTCTATCTTATCCAGCTCAGCCTTGCACAGCTCTAGAAAGCGGAGCCGCCCCTCCCTGGTTCTGGCCATCTCCTTAGCGAGAATATTGTATTTCTTCTCAACTGCAACCTCCACCGGGAGACCGTTGCGGTCAGCGTACCACGGCACGAATACGTTCCAGCCCTTCATGCGGAAGTAGCGTGCTATCATGTCTATCTGCGCGTAGTGTGCAGCCCCACCCACGTGCCACTTGCCGCTAGGGTAGGGTGGGGGTGTGTCGATTACGAGTATCGGCCCCTCTCTCGAGGGGTCGAAGCGGTACAGGTTCTCCTTCTCCCAAAGGTCCAGCAGCTCCTTCTCCATATCCTTGTTCCAGCGTTTCTCCTCAATGCGCGGCCTGAGGCTCTCCGGGGCCCGACTAGTGGCCGACGAAGGCGAGCCACCCCCCACGCCCGCCATGGGGTCCCCGCGGCTCCTCCGGCCGCCCCCAGGGGCGGGTGATATATTACCTACAGCCGCTCGCCTCCACGTTTCTCTCTCTGTGCGGGAAACAAAACAGCTGCCTCGCTGCTACGCCGGCGCTGGGGTTGCGAGGCGAGCGGGCCAGTACGGGGGGCGGGGTGGCGGGGTTACGCGTAATACAGTCGTATTCCCAGAGCAGCTCCCGGCGCCCCGTCACTCCCACTCTGCACGCAAACGTAAGGCCTATAATAGAGTGGAAGGGCCAGACTACTACCCGAGAAGGGGACTCCGGAGGGAGGTGAGCCCGTATGGCGTGTGAGAAGCCGGTCAAGGTGCGCGACCCGACCACCGGCAAGGAGGTCGAGCTGGTGCCCATCAAGGTGTGGCAGCTGGCTCCCAGGGGGAGGAAGGGCGTCAAGATAGGCCTGTTCAAGAGCCCTGAGACCGGCAAGTACTTCCGCGCCAAGGTCCCTGACGACTACCCGATATGCAGCTAACAGCCAGGCGTTTTCGAGCAGGGGCGCCGGCGGCCCCACAAACTCCTCTCTCTTTTTCCTCTCTGCGTCGCGGCTTCTTGGAGCTAAGGGCTTCAGGGTTTATGGGTTAGCTCTGCTCGCAGGTGATCTCCACGCCGTCCACTCCTAGTGCTGTCTGGAGCACACGGTAACCCCTGGACTGGAGGGAGTGGAGCACCGCGGCGCAGCCGTCTCCGCGGCAGAGCACTATCGCGGCGCCCCCCATGCCTGCCCCTGTTAGCTTCGCGCCCAGGGCGCCCGCCCGCTCCGCGATATGCACTATCTCCTCGAGCCTCTCGTGTGAGACCCCCATGGCGTTTAGGATGCCGTGTGAGACTCTCAGGAGGGTCCCCAGCGTGGCGGCGTCACCTCTCGCTATCGCCTCGAGCATCAGACTGGTTATCTTATCTGCTAGGCTGGCCAGGCTACCCCCTATCCCGATATTGTTGAGCTCCTCGAGCCTTCGTGTAAACCTTCCCACTGCCTCGGCGGTCCTACGCTCGACTCCGCTGAGCGCTATCAGCACCTCAGCGTCCAGGCGTGGCATGTTTAGGGGTTCCGGCCTGCTGCCGCGGCGGTAGAGTATGAAGCCTCCATAGGTTGACACAGTGTTGTCCACGCCGCTCGGCTTGCCGTGCGTCACCTTCTCGGCTTCAAAGGCTGCCCTGTTCACGCTCTCCCTCTCAGGCGGCCCCCCCGCGGCGTATGCCATGTAGGCGGCCGCCACAGCCACGGCGGTGGCAGCGCTGCTCCCGAGCCCAGCTCCCACGGGTATCTCCGAGTCGACGCTGCAGATGGACGGCATGAACCTGTAGCCTAGCTCCAGCGCGGCTCTTATGGCGTGGCCTAGAGGCGCAGCCTTAGCGTCGCCGTCCACCGTCCCGTCGCTGGCGACGGCTGCCCTGCCGAGAGGGGTCTCCACGACAACCCTATCGCCGCTCCACCCAGTGCAGGTGGCGCGGGCGTAGAGCCCCACGGCGGCGGCGAGCGCGCGGCCCCCATGCACTACCCAGTGTTCGCCGGAGAGTATCACCTTGCCCGGTGCCCGCGCGCTGCAGCGGCGCAAACCCCTCCCCCGAGGAGAGTGCTTCTCCTCGGAGGCCTCGCCTGGACTTCCCGCGTAATTTAGGGCGGCCCCAGAGTCTTGGCGGGGCGGCGCCTGGCGGAGGGGTGGAGGTGCAGCCGCGTCTTGGACGAGGAGGTTGTCAAAGCCTACATTAGGGCCGGTGAGATAGCTGCACGTGTACGCGACGAGGCTGCCAGAATGATAGAGCCTGGCCGCAGGCTCATCGACATATGCGAGTACGCTGAGAATCGTATAGTGGAGCTGGGGGGCGCCCCCGCGTTCCCATGCAATATATCGATAAACAGTGTAGCGGCCCACTACACGCCCGTCATAGGCGACGAGGCTGTGGTGCCGGAGGGTGCAGTAGTCAAGCTTGACGTAGGGGTGCACGTTGACGGATACATAGCCGACACAGCGGTCACGGTGGCCCTCGACGAGCGGTGGACCCCCCTCATTGAAGCCGTGAGGGAGGCGCTCGAGCGTGCGCTTGAAACCGTGAGGCCCGGCGCACGCTTTGCCGACACGGGTAGGGCGATAGCTGAGGCGATACAGTCAAGGGGCTTCCGGCCGATAGTCAACCTTGGAGGCCACAGCCTCGCGCGGTACAGGGTGCACGCCGGTGAGAGCATACCCAACGCCTTCGACCCAGCCATACCCGGACGCTACAGCCCCGGCAAGGCCTACGCGATAGAGCCCTTCGGAACCAACGGTGAGGGGCTCGTAGTTGAGGACCGCGAGACTGTAACGATATACTCGCTCGCCAGGCTGGGCCTACGGAGGAGGCTTACAAGCCTGGAGCGCAGCATACTCGAGGAGGTGCAGCGCCGCTTCCGCACGCTACCCTTCACCGAGCGGTGGCTCTCCCACCTGACCAGCGACGTGCAGGCGCTCCGCAAGAGCCTGCGCCGCCTAGCCCGAATGGGGTTCCTAACCCAGTATCCGGCGCTTGTGGAGAGGAGGAGGGGCATGGTAGCACAGTTCGAGCACACGGTACTCATAACGGATGGGGGTGAGGTGATTGTCACAACCAGTGGCTCTACAGGCTAACGCCACGCTACCCTGGCTCGGCGGCGGCGACCTGGCTACATGGATAATCGCGATAAGCATACTGGTCTCGACGATACTGTCGGTGCTGGCATTCCTAGGCATAGCTCAGGGTATGCAGATGAGGGTCTGGCGTGCTCAGATAGAGTCGCGGCTTCGCATAATAGAGGGGTATATAGGCGAGGTTAGAGACCTTGTCCTCGAGCGCCTACGGCGGGCAGGGGTAGAAGACGCGGATAAAACAGTCGATACTGCAATGGAATACTTCATGGTTGAGCCCGTATCCATAGAGCCCACCGACATAATAAAGAGGCTTGAGAGGATACTGAGAACAGGCGAGGAGCGTATCGAGAGCCTTGTGGCCCGCATGCTCCGCGGCAGGGTCTCATGGCAGGAGGAGAGGAACATAGTAACACTGCTTACGATACTCAACGCGCTGAACACCGTCTATAAGGTTGTTCGTCACATGCTTCTGCTTGGTGTGAAGCTGAAGAACCCGATGCTAGTGATGCAAGCGTGGATGTTGCTGCCACTGTACATGAGGATAGCCAAGGCCTACCGTGACGCTGCCAAGGTTATAATGAAGGGTATACCGATAGGTGATGCCGCAGGGCCTCTGGCGGCTTACAGGCTCATCTCCAGCCTGCCTAAGCTTGAGGGCCCCACTGAGATCGCCAAGGATACTGTTTACGCGCTGCTAGACTATGAGGGCCGCAGGGTCGTGGTTGTGAAGGCGAAAGGGCCGGGGAGCACGGTCGGCAGGCCGGGGGAGGCTGTCGAGAAGCTTGTTGAGATGCTCCCAGACAAGTCGAAGATAAAGGCTATTATAACTGTTGACGCTGCATTGAAGCTTGAAGGAGAGAAAACGGGCTCCGTCGCTGAGGGCAGCGGTGTAGCTATGGGGGACCCTGGCCCGGAGAAGATACGGATAGAGAGGATAGCTGCTCGCCTTGGCGTGCCCCTCTACGCGGTTGCGATAAAGATGGGTATGGAGGAGGCTATAACAGCCATGAAGCGTGAGGTTGCCGACGGTGTTGAGGAGGCCGTCGAACGTGTAAGGGGTATTATACGAGACGTTGCGGGTGAGGGTGATGTTGTTATAGTGGTAGGAGTTGGCAACACTGTTGGGGTTGCGCAGTAGGGTGTTCAGCTATGAGCGATGCGTGGCTGCTCATCTACATGCTGTTATCCCTATCCTCTGCGGCCCTGGCTGTGGCTGTGGCTGCAATCGTGAAGGCCATGCGGGGGGCGGGTGAGGCGGGCGAACGGGTTGTTGAGGAGCTTAGATGCCCCTCCTGCGGCTATAGTATGCGTAGGCGCTTCGTTGAAGGCGACTATGTAGGTCACGTGGTTGATTTCCGTTGTCCCCGCTGTGGGGTTTCCATGGTAGTCTCCAGGATCTATGTCGAGTCCGCGGAGCCTCTCCGTGTGAAGTTGTTCACCCGCCGCAGGGAGAGGAGAGAAAAGCACTTAAACCCTTAGAGGCCTGGGGCGGTGGTTCACGGATGGCCCGACCCGGCCATAGCGGCCGGGCAACACCCGGACTCATTTCGAACCCGGAAGTTAAGCCGGCCGCGTTGGGGGTAGCTGTGGGGTCCGCGAGGCCCCGCAGCTCCCCCAAGCCGGGATCGGGCCTCTCCTCCGGTCCTCCCATCCCCGTCCTCCAATGGTCTCTACCCGCTTTACCCCGCGCCTAGGGTCGTTTCAGGGGGGTGCGGGGGTATGGCGTACGTCCGCTGGCTGGGCCACTCCGCCTTCGAGGTGGGGCTTGACGGGTATACAGTGCTCATAGACCCCTGGCTCGAGAACCCCATGTCTCCGGTTCGTGTTGAGGACTACGACGGCAAGGTAGACCTCATAATAGTGACTCACGATCATGCAGACCATCTTGGTAACAGTGTAGAGCTCCTACGCCGCAACCCTAACGCTGTGTTTGCAGCAGTCTACGAGCTTGCCAACGCTGTGGCGGGACAGGTGCCTAACCCCGAGCGTGTCGTCGGTGCTAACATAGGTGGACCACTCAGGCTGCCGCGTGTGAAGCTCGACGTCATGTTCTTCCCCGCCACCCACAGCTCCGAGCGTGGGGCGCCGACTAGCGTGCTTGTGCGCGGCAAGGAGGGCAGCGTGTTCCACGCTGGTGACAGCGGCTTAACCGCGGAGTTCCAGTTGGTCGGCGAGCTGTACCGTGTTGACGTGGCGCTCCTCCCTATAGGCAGCCACTTTACCATGGACGCGTACCAGGCTGCGAAGGCGGCTGAGATGCTGCGTGCTCGTGTGGTCATCCCGATGCACTATAACACGTTCCCCGTGATAGAGGCTGACCCGGAGGAACTCAGGAAGTATGTGAGGGAGAGGGGGCTCCCGGCTGAGGTCGTCATCCTAAAGCCCGGGGAGCGCTACGAGTTCGGCGGCTAGCCTGAAAGGGTACGGCTACCCTTTTCTTCCCTGGGGGCCGGCGGTGGGTTCCACCCCTCTACCCTTGGGGCCCCCGGTTGGGCGACGAGCGTGTCCCCGTCTCTGAGGCTGAGTACCAGCTTCTCCGGCTCCTGCTTGAGAGGGGGGTGGAGCCGGGCCGCTGGTATGAGCTGTCTGAGCTCTCCCGCATCCTCGGCGTGGAGCGTAGCAGGCTTGAGGCCCTGGCCAGGCTCCTGGCGGCCAAGGGGTTGTTGAGGGTCGAGGAGAGGGAGGAGACGGGCTATCGGGTTACAGGTGAGGCCGAGCGGTACCTGCGGGAGGGCTTCCCCGAGGAGCGGCTTGTGAGGCTGCTCCACGAGGCTGGCGGCGAGCTGGAGGTTGACGAGGTTAGGCGCAGGCTTGGCGGCGACGCGGCGGTTGCATTGGCGAATGCTGCGCGGAAGGGCTGGGTGGAGATACGCGGCGGCAAGGTCAGGCTGGCGGTGGACCCCTCGTCGGCTCGTGCGGAGGAGAGGCTCCTGCTGCAGAGGCTCCGCGAGGGCGGCCGGGTTGACCCGGAGGGCCTGCGGCTGCTCCGGAGGCGGAGGCTGGTCGAGGTCTACCGGCGTAGGCGCACCTACGTGTCCCTCGCGGATGAGCCTGGCAGGCTGCTCGACAAGGTGGTCGTTGAGGTGGGGGCGCTTACGCACGAGCTGCTGGTGAGTGGTGAGTGGCGCCGCTACCGTCTCCGCGAATATGACGTGGCCGCGGAGCCGCCCCGGCTCCGTGTGGGTAGGCTGAACTTCTTCAGGGAGTTCATAGAGTTTATACGCGATGTTATGAAGGAGATGGGTTTCGTGGAGGTCGAGCAGCCTCCTGTTGTGAGCGAGTTCTGGAACTATGACGCCCTCTTCCAGCCCCAGTTCCACCCCGCGCGTAGGCCCAGCGACACCTTCTACCTGGAGGCGCCTCCGGCGATGGAGGCCGAGGAGGAGGTTGTTGAGCGTGTACGCGCGGTGCACGAGGAGGGCGCGGGGGTCAGCCGCGGGTGGCGGTACCGCTGGGACCCCATGCTGGCGGCCCGCCTCATACTCCGGAGCCACACGACAGCGGTCTCGGCACGTGTGCTGGCCGGTAGGCCGCGTAGGCCGTTCCGGTTCTTCACTATAGGCCGGGTCTACCGCGTGGAGAAGATAGATGCGAGGCACCTGCCGGAGTTCCACCAGGTTGACGGTATAGCGTCGGAGGAGGGTACTGACTTCAGGTGGCTGCTCGGCATACTGTCCGAGTTCCTGGAGAGGCTGGGCTTCCGCGAGTACCGCTTCCGCCCGGCCTACTTCCCCTTCACAGAGCCCTCGGTCGAGGGATACGTCCGCATAGGCGATAGGTGGCTCGAGGTGCTTGGGGCGGGCATGTTCCGCCCCGAGGTGCTCTACGGCCTCGGCGTCGATTACCCCGTTGCAGCTTGGGGTATGGGTATAGAGAGGCTTGCAATGGCCCTCTACGGTGTCGGTGACATAAGGGAGCTGTACAGCCAGGATGTATCCCTTGTGGAGAGGATGCCCGTGAGGTGGCGCCTCTATGCCGGTTCTCCGGTTTAAGCCGGGCAGGGTGGAGGAGGCTCTAGGCCTCCCGCTTGCCGAGGCCCTGAAGCTCGTGGAGAGGCTCAAGGTCGAGGCAGAGGTTGTCGAGGACGGCTATGTGGAGCTTGAGGTTGAGGTAGACCGTCCCGACATGTATAGCCTCGAGGGCATCGCGAGGCAGGCTGCGGGTCTCCTGGGCCGCGAGAAAGGGCTGGTCCGCTACGAGACGATCGACTCCGGCTACACGATATACGCCTCCAAGGTCGAGCCGAGGCCCTATATAGCGGGTGCTGTGGTGTGGAACGTTAACGTCGACGAGGACTTCCTCGAGGAGCTTATACAGTTCCAGGAGAAGCTGCACGGCAGCCTCGGCTCGGCCAGGCAGAGGATGGCCATAGGACTCCACGACCTAGACAAGCTGCCCTCGCGCGAGCTCCGCTACACCATGGAGCGAATAGACGATGTAAAGTTTGTACCTCTAGGCGGCAGCGAGGAGATGACGCTCCGCAGGGTGCTGGAGGAGACCAGCCAGGGTAGAAGCTATGGCAGCATAGCTCTACGGGACGACACCCACCCCGTGCTGAGGTCGGGCGACCGCGTCATAAGTGTCCCCCCAGTCATAAACGCCGAGGACACCCGCATAGAGCCGGGGACCCGGCATATATTCATAGACGTGACAGGTACAGACCTCAACGTGGTCCTGGACACCCTGAGCATAATAGCCTCCAGTCTCGCGGAGCGCGGGGGCCGCCGCATAGGCCTAGTCAGGGTCG
>JAADFC010000124.1 GCA_013153105.1 Thermoproteota archaeon | reverse complement strand
TCGGGGCGGGCCTACACCGCTAGCAGCCGCGGCGGTTTTCATCCCTCGAGCCCGCTCCCCGGCAGCCCGCTACGGGAAGCGCGCCGGGAGGGTTCACCGCCGTTGAGCGGCGGCTGCCGGTGGAGGTGCCTGGAGCGGGGCGTGGTCGCCTGGCTCACCGGGCTGCCGGGGAGCGGGAAGACGACCACCGCGGAGGCCGCTGCGAGGAGGCTCCGCGAGATGGGCTACCGGGTCGAGGTGCTCGACGGCGACTGGGTCCGGAAGACCATCAACCCCGACGCGGGGTACACGAGGGAGGAGAGGCGCCGCCACCTGCTCCGGGTGGCGTGGATAGCCAGGCTCCTCGCGAGGAACGGGGTCATAGTCCTCTGCAGCTTCGTCTCCCCCTACCGCGAGGTCCGCAGGGAGGTCAGGAGGATAGTCGAGGAGGAGGGAATCCCGTTCCTCGAGGTCTACGTCAAGTGCCCTCTGGAGGAGTGTATCCGGAGGGACCCGAAGGGCCTTTACGCCAAGGCGCTGCGGGGCGAGATAAAACACTTCACCGGGGTCAGCGACCCCTACGAGCCCCCCGAGGAGCCGGACCTCGTCCTAGACACTGTCGAGTCGAGCCTCGAGGAGAACATGGAGAAGCTCGTCGCGAAGATACTCGAGACGCTAGGTGAAGCTGGTCGTGGCCAAGCCTAGGGTGCTCTTCCTCGGCCTCGACGGGCTCTCCTGGAGCGTCTACCGCCGTCTTCGGGGCCGTGGCTTTTTGCGGAGCCTCGCAGCCCTCGAGCCCAGGGCCGTTACCGGCAGCGTAGACATGTTTCCTCCACTTACGCCGCCCATGTGGACTAGCATGACGAGCGGGGTTAACCCGGGCAAGCACGGCATCTACAATTTCGGCCCCGTCGACCCCTCCACCGGCCGGAGACCAAGGCTATACAACGCGCTCGACGTCGATGCGCCTAGAATACACGATATAGTCTCCTACCGGGGTGGCTCGAGCCTCGTGGTAAACCTCCCCCTATCCTCGTGGCCTCCCATACCCTTCCGGGGGGCGCTGGTCTCGGACTGGCTCTCCCCGAAGGATTATGCGAGGCCCGACTGGCTCGACAAGAGCTTCCGCCGCGAGCTGGAGGAACGCAGGGAGTGGAGCCGCGAGGGGCCCTGCGGGAAGGTTGCCCGCGACGCTGCAGCCGCGGCGGCGCTGCTTGACAGGATTGATAAACTCTTAGACTACGACTACTACTTTATCATGTTCAGCGTTGTAGACGCCTTGATGCATAAGCATCCAGACGAGCTACTTGACCCTAGGGAACCGTGTATCCGGGAGACCCTCGAACTCGTGGACGATGTGTTCAAGACGCTAATAGAAGCCTTTAGGGGTGAGGCGACGATAATAGCGGCGAGCGACCATGGAAACGAACCTGTAAGGTACAGGGTGACCATCCCCCGCGCCCTCTACGAGGCTGGCTTGGTGAAACCCCGCTACGAGCCTCTGGAGCGGAGGCTGCGCCGTGACCGGAAGGTTAGGAGCTTGCCCAGCCCAGTGCTAGCCGTGGTCAACGCGCTGGTAGAGATGCCCCTTCTAGGCAGGGCGGTTATCGGGGTAGGGAGAAGGCTGGTGCGCCGTAGGGGCCTCTTCTGGATAGCACAGGGTGTAAAGCGGCCAGTGCCTGACCCTGAGAACAGTATCGTAGTCACGCCTTTGCCCTGGTACTATGACTTCTATGTGAACCCCCGCTACTCGGCTGAGCGCGAGAAGATTATAGCGCGTGTCGTGGAGGTACTCGAGGAGGCTATGAAGAGTACGGGGCATAGGTTTATCCATCGCGTCGAGCCGGGTCGCCACGTCTTCCACGGGCCGCACGAGGGCGAGGCTCCCGATATCGTGCTCTCGCCCGCCGAGGGCTACGACCTGGGCGGGCTCAACCTGCAGGCACCCATAGTGGAGAGGGTGGACGGCAGCTGGGGCAACCACACCCCCTACAATATGCATATGATAGCCGTGGAGGATGGAAGGCCCGACCTCGTAGAGGCTGCCAAGGCGGTGAGGGAGCCGTGGGACTACGCGGCGTTCGCCCTCTATGCGCTCGGCATACCCCAGCCCGGGGATAGTGACAGCGGCCTCTGCAGCCGTGCCCGCCTACGCTGCGCCACGGCGAACTACCGGTCGCGGTACATGCTAGCCAAGCGGCTGGCAGCTAGGCTTGGGAGAGGAGCACCCCGACAATCCTCTTGAGCTTCTCGAGGCTCTCACGCGAGAGCCTCTCCAGCCTCGCGTAGGCCTCTACAGCAGCCTCCGCAGCCGCGGGGTCTAGGCAGCCTCTCATGGTCTCCGCGAGGCCGTGAGGCTCCATAGGGGCTAGGCACGGGTAGCCGACTCCCACGAGGCTCTCCAGGGTTCTGGTGGCGGAGACCAGGGCTGGCCGCCGGTAGGCTACGGCCTCCCAGAGGGCTGAGAGCACGGTGTACTCCTTGGTTGTCAACGCGAGGACCGCGGCTGCGTTGTCTAGGAGCCACGCGTACTCCTCCGCGGGGAGGAACCCGGTCAGCACCACGCCCTCCAGCCTGCGGAGCCTATCCGCGCTCCTGGGGCGGCGGCGCCAGTCGCCGGTGACTACGAGCCGGTAGCCCTCCCCTGCGAGGCGGCTGAGCCTCCAGGCCTCAGCGAGCATCTCCATGGGCTCGTCGGGCGCCCAGGCGGCGGGCATGAGTATGTAGCGACGGGGCTCCACCTCGGGCAGCCTGGGCCTCCGGGGCGACGGGTGCCTGGGGGGTATGGGGTCGTAGACTGTGACCACCCTCTCCCCTGGGACGCCATAGTCTAGGAGGAGCCTGGTGAACGGCTCGTTGTGAGACACCACGAGGTCGCAGCCCCGGAGCAGGCGGCGGAAGGGCTGGTTGAGCAGCCTCTCCCCCAGGCTCTTGTAGACCATGAAGCCGCTGTGTACGTCAGCCACGAGGCGGAAGCCTAGCCTGCGGCGGAGCAGGTGGAGCCGCAGGAGCAGCGGCCCCTGGGGCAGCTGCGCGGCCACAAGCCTGGGCCGGAGCCTGGCGAGGAGCCGCCCCGTCTCCAGCCACGCCCCCACGTAGGGGGGGCCGCGGGGTATGAAGACCAGCTCCATGCCCAGCAGCTCGGCCAGCTCCCTGGTGCGCCTGCTCAGCCTGCTCCACGCCACGAACACCGCGTCCACGGCGTCCCCTCCTCCACAGACTCTCAGCTTTCGTGAACTACTATACGAGCGCCTGCAATCCACTTATCGATATCATTTGTCCACTGGAAAACTGTCCAGCGCGGGTGCTGTCTCCGGTACGACTCCAGGTCCACTCTCCCCGTCTGGAGCACCGCCCTTTCCAGCCCCAGCCTCGACATGGCCTCGAGTAGCCTGGGGTGGCCGAGGGTGCTGGCGGTGACGAGCACGTAGCCCTCGTCCCTGGCCTCGTACCTGGGCGGCTTGTAGACAGGGCCTACGACCTTTACACGCTTCGCACTAGGGAACAGCTTCACCTGCTCCGGCCACTGTATAATTACAAGGTCGGCTATCCTCGGTAGGAAGCGTGCTGCCTTGGCGGGGCCTGTGACGCGTGTAGCGCACTCGAGCACTGCCAGGCGGCCCCGGAGCAGCTTGCCGACCAGCGACGATGGGATGCTCAGGTTAGTTCCCGTCGAGACGACTACCCTGCAGCCCCTCACCGTTGGCAGCGACTCGAGAAACGCCCTCGGCATTTGGAACAGCATCCTAGCAGCCGACTCTCCATGCCTTCTAGGTAGTGTTACCTCGTACACTGAGACATACCTCGTGTAGTCGCCCGGCGCGGCGGTTACGGCGACGCAACCCTCCAAGGCAGCCGCTCCTTTCCGTATCCCGCCGCCGCGGCCTGGGGAGATTAAACCTAGGCCCCTACGCGCGGTCTAGCTCTCGGCGTGGGTGCTGGAGGCCGAGGATACTGGGGGCGTTGATGCAGGGTTGAAGGTCGCGGTCGTCGGCGCGGGCTGGGGGGACCAGTATGCGAGTATAGAGGTGAGCAGGATAACCCCATACAAGCAGAGGCTCCTCCACCTCACCGACACCCTGGGGGTGGCAGAGCTTGACTACATGGGGCAGAGTCTTGTCATATACACTGGGGACGGGGAGCTCCGCGCCCGGGTGGAGAGGGAGGAGCCTCTCTACCTGGAGGACCTCATGCTCCTCCTAGAGTATAAACTGGGTGTTGAGAGCCTGCTCGACGCCGCCCAGGGCGCAGCCGCTGTTGCGGTATGCGACGCGGCCCTCGGCCGTAGGGGCCTGGACGAGCTGACCCCCTGGCTTGACCGGGTCAGCCGCTGCTACCGCTGCTACCGCGAAGCCGTCCAGGCCAGCGCGTCGCCGCAGGGATACATCGGGAGGCTCCAGCGGCATGGGTGAGGCCTGGGCTTGAGTGTCCTGCTGGTTGCAGTGGCGAGGCTTATCCTATTCGCGTTAACCGCTCTCGCGAGCGTGGGCTCCGGGTTTATCCTAGCTAGGAAGCTGGCTGCTGTCGACTACGCGGTGTACCAGGTCTCTCTCCGCCGCGGCGGCCTCGCGGTTGCGGCCCTGGCTTCGGCGGCGGGGCTCTGGATGTACCGTAGCCTCAGCCGCGGCGGGGGCTCGGGGGAGAGGGCGGCGGCGCTGCTGCTAGCTGGTGGTGCGGCTCTACTCGGCGCGGCGTGGGGGGCGGCTGCTGCGCCGCTGCTCGGCCTCGACGCTGGCTCCTCGCTGCTGCTCGCCGCGGCGCTGGCGGGGATGGGGGCGTGGACGGTTGCGAGGCTCGCCGTGGAGGCGCTGCGGCCGCTGCGGGCGGGTGCGGCGGCGCTGCTGCAGAGGCTCCTCAACGCCACGCTGGTGGTGGCTCTGGTCTACCTGCTGCGCCTGGGTCTACACGGCGCCCTGGCCGCGGCTGCGGTGGCGTGGTGGCTCGCGGCTGCTGTAGCGCTGCGCTGGACGGGTGCCGGTCTCGGCCTCCTCCGCTCCCAGGCTCTAGCGGCGCTGGAGGTGCTCCGGGGCTGGCTGCGCCGCGCTCCGGCGGCGTTGCCTAACACGGCTTCTACGATTGTGGCTGTGCTCGACGCCGTTGCTGTCTATGCACTCGCGGGGCCCCTGGCCGTGGCGGGCTATACGGCCCTCACTAACATTCTTCGCTTAATGGTTGAGGCTGCCAATAGTGCCATGTTCTACCTTCACGGGCTCCTGCTGCGGGGCGCGGGCCTCGAGGCTGCCGCCTCGGCTGCGCGGCTGGCGCTGCTTGTATCTGCCCCCCTCCTCGGCTATGCTGCAGCTCACCCGGAGCACCTGGCAGCCTTGGTGAACGCCAGCTACCTCTGGGCAGCTCCTCTGGTGCCCCTCGCAGCCGCGGCGGTGGCCGTGAACGTGGCGGGTGTGGCGGTGCAGCAGATGCACCGTGGCCTCGTCGAGCCGGGCGAAGGGGAGGCTGTTAGGCTGGCCCGCGTCTTTAGCCTCAAGCTGCTTGCCGAGATAGCATACATTGCGATTGTCATAGCAGCCGTTGCTGCGGCTGGCTCGCCGCTCGAGGCAGGCCTTGGGTGGGCTGCTGCCTACCTGGCGCGGGGGCTCCTCTACGCGCTCCTCCCCACGGCGGTGGAGCCGCGGCTGCGGGAGACTGCGCTCAGGCTGCTCGCATCCGCAGCATTCTACATGGTTCTCGGCTACGCGGCCGCAGCGGTATCTCCGCCGCCGGGCCCGCCGGCGGCGAGGTTCTTCAGGGAAGCGCTCCTCGTAGCCCGGGGGCTCGCCCTGGCGCTGGTCCTCTACGCAGCCCTTGTAGCGGTCCTCGACCCCTACGCCCGGGGCGTGGCAGCCGCAGCTGTTAGGAGGCTCCCCATCCTCACGCGCCGACTGGGCTGGGCGGGTTGAGGGGCTACCTCTCGCCCAGGGCCCGGGCCCCGGGGGCCAGGCTGCTGCCGGGCTCGGCGGTGCTAGGCCCCAGCATGGTGGGCGAGGGCAGCATTGTGGACTGCTGCGTGGTGATAGGCTACCCGCGGAGGGCCCTGCTCAGGGCGGCGGGGGGCCTCGAGGAGCTTGACGCGGGCAGCGCGGGTGCGAGGCTGGGCAGGGGCGTCGTGGTGAGGAGCGGCACGGTGGTCTACGAGACTGCCGTGCTCGGCGACGGGGTGGAGACGGGCCACCACGCGGTGATAAGGGAGGAGACGGTGGTGGGCGAGGGGACGATAGTGGGGAGCCACGCGGTGCTCGACGGGAGGGTCAGGGTGGGGAGGAGGGTGAGGATAGAGACCGGCGCCTACCTCCCGCCCGGCACCGTGGTCGGCGACGACGTGTTCATCGGGCCCAGGGCGGTGTTCACGAATGATAGGTACCCGCCGAGCCGCAGGCTCAAGGGCGTGGTGGTGGAGGAGGGCGCGGTGATAGGGGCTAACGCCACGATACTGCCCGGCGTGAGGATAGGGAGGCGCGCCGTGGTCGCGGCGGGGTCGGTGGTTACCAGGGACGTGCCGCCCGAGACCGTGGTTGCCGGGGCGCCTGCGAGGCCCGTGATGAGCCTCGGCGAATACCTGGAGAAGAGGAGGCGCTGGGAGCTGGGGGAGGCCTAGAGGAGCCCCCTCCACGCCAGGAGGAGCAGCGCCGCGCTCAGGGCGGCCTGCATGGAGAGTATCGTTACCACCACCCCCCTCTCGGTCGCCCTGCCCCGGAGCCTCTTCTGCAGCCTGATAGCCAGGTGCTGGAGGCTGTAGAGCCCCTCCAGGGGCGCCTCGAGGCTCCCATCCTCCCTGGGGACGCCGAAGTCCTCGACGCCGCCCCGCCAGACGCCGTGGAGGACGCCACGCAGGTAGAGGAGGGCCTTGACGAAGTAGAGGCTGAAGAGGAGGAGGCCGAACCTCTCCATGTTGCCCAGTATCACCAGCCCAGCGTAGTAGGCGCCTATGCTGTAGGTGAACACGTTGCCCGGGAACACCCTGGCCGGGTACCAGTTGTAGCGGAGGAACCCCAGCAGGGCCCCCACAGCTATGAGAGCCGCGTCCCCCACGAGGGGCACACCCTTCATATACGCGTAGGCGGCTGTGGAGAGCATGAGGAGCAGCCCCATCCCCGCCTCGAGGCCGTTGTAGCCGGCGAGCATGTTGAACGCATTAGCCGCCCCAAGCACGCCCACCGGCACCGCGGCGAGCGGGTAGAGGAGCCCGAGGTCAACGGTGCCCAGGAGGGGGAGGCTGAGCGTGGAGCGCCCCGCCTTTATCACAACCAGCGGCAGCGCCACCGGAGCCATGAACACGACCCTAACCCACCTTGGGAGCCCCCGCTTCCACCCCAGGATATCGTCGGTGAACCCGAGGAACGCTGAGAGCAGCAGCAGCGAAGCCAGGGCATAGACCTCGACAGCCATGTATGGGCCTCCGAGAATGTAGACGTGGACGGCCTCGTAGAAGAAGAGCCCGAACGCGGTCGCAGCCACCGCCCAGACGCCGCCCGCCTCGGCAACAAGCACCCTCCCAGGCTTGTTCATGTCCCTCCCGACCAGACCCCGCTCCCTCGCAACCCTAATCCAGGCAGGCTCAACGATTAGCACAGTAGCGAGAGCCGCCAGGAACCCTATCACAACAGGCTGCCAGGCGCCCATGACGCAGCGGCACCCGGTTTGGCGGCGGGCGCCTGGCAGCCTGGTATCTAAGCTGTGAGGCCCGCGTGTTCAGCGGTTACAGCCTATCTCAGCTGCTCTGGCTGCCGAGCAGGCTGCGGAGCTCCTCGACAAACCGGCGCCAGTGGAAGGCTCTGCTCCTGCGCCGGAGTCTGCCGGCCAAGCTGGTATACTCCTCGCTATCGAGCCCCGTTAGCCGGTCTATGACCCGGCCGGCCTCCCGGACATTGTTATAGGTGAGGTTCTGCGGCACAAACTCGCTCGGCCCCCCATAGGCTGGGACTACGGGTATCGTAGCCGCTGCGAGCGCCTCGGCTACAGCTATGCCGAAGTGTTCTCCTCGCTTGGGGTGCAAGTAGACCTTAGCTCTACAGTAGAGGTCTACAAGCTTGGTTCGTGGAACGTTTTTCAGGATACGCAGCTGGACACCTTTGCTTTCAGCCATCCGGGTGAGCAGCTCCATGTACCATTCCATTCCTTTGTCGAGGAAGCCTGCTATCACGAGCTCCGGCTTCGACTGCGAGTACGCTACAGCATGTATACAGTTTTCGAGCTCCTTTGTAGGCGATATCCTGCCCACGCACAGTACGAAGTTCTCCCGCGGCCAGAGGGGGCAGACGGAGAACCTGTCGACGTCCACTGGAGGGTACATGACCCTAGCACGCAGCCCCCCATGCCTGCCTAGGAGGCTAGCTGTGAAGCGGGAGTTGGCTAGGAGCACCCCCCCCTTCCGTGCGAACCTGCGTAGCGCCTGGAGCGCTATCCTCCGCGGCAGCCTCCTCCGGAGGGGTAGCAGCCGCTCTCTGCAGCACTGCACGGGTGTTACGAGGAACGGGTCGTGAACGTATGCCAAGGATCTGGGTGCAATCTTGGCTGTGGCGAGGGCGGCCTCGTCGGCTTTAGTGTTAACAAAAACATCGATGCCACGTGTTCTCCATGCACGGCGCAGCCGGTAGAGCGTGCTCCAGAGGTGGTTCTGGAGCGTTAGCGGTAGAGCGCGAGCATAGCGTACGCGGTATAGCACCGTCTCGAGAGCGGAGGAGTCCACGCCTGCATCGGCTAGAATACCTTCTAGCCGCTCCACTACATCCTCGTCGGCTGCGAGGAGGTCTAGCTCAACCTGGTAGCCTTCCTCCTGCAGCGCGCGCAGTGTGTAGGCTAGGACGCGCTCCGCGCCGCCGACGCCGCTGGCCAGGTGGACTACCAGCGCGGTGTCAGCCATCGAGAACTGCCCTCAAGGCTCAACGCCGCGCTCGGCTTCGGCTCTTAAACACTGCCAGACCGGGCTCTCCGCGGTGTGGAGCGTTGCTGGCCGGGGAGCTGAGGCGCGAGCTGGCGGGGCTCGGGGAGCTGGTTGGGAGGCAGCTGGAGGCTGTGGAGGGGCTGGGCGTGGAGCCGCCGGAGTGCGTGGCTGCCGTGGGTGCTGGGGACAGCTATGCTGCCGCGCTCGCGGCGCAGGGGGCGGCTGGGGGTAGGGTGGTGGCGCTGGATCCGCTGGAGGCGCTCTCCAGCGGGGTAGTCGCCGCCCTCGCTGCTAGGGGCTGTGGGCTGCTCGCGCTCAGCGTAGGCGGCAGGACTAGGGTGGTGGTCGAGGCGGCGGCTGAGGCTGCGAGGAGGGGGGCCTGGGTCGCGGCGGTGACGGCGGAGCCTGGGAGCCCGCTGGCGTCGAGGGCTGGGGTGGTGGTGCCCCTGGTCTACGGGGGGCTCGCCGCTGGGGTGGGGGCGGCGAGGCACGTGGCGATGCTCGCGGCTCTCGCGGGCCTCTACGGTTACCGTGGCGGCCTGCCCTCCGCGTGGAGGGGCGTGGGCTGCGGCTGGCTCATGGGGCCCGAGGCCCATGCGGGGATCCTCGAGGCTGGGGGCTCCTCGCTCTACGCGGTTTTGAAGCTCTACGAGGTGTTCGGCTCCTCCGCGCGGTGGTGGCCGCTGGAGCAGCTGGTCCACGCCCCGGTCTACTCGGTCCACAGCGTAGCCGTCTACGAGCCGGCCCGGGACCCCTTGGGGAGGACGCGGGAGACTCTCGAGGCGCTGCGGGAGGCGGGGCTCCGGGTCGAGACCCTGCCCAGGCTGGACGGGGACCCGTGGGGGAACGCGCTGGCCCAGGCGGCTGCGGTGCTGGCCTGCCTTCTGGAGGCGGTGGAGAGGCTCGGCGTCCGGGAGCCGGCTTACAGGAGGCACCGGGGGCTGCGGCCCCTGACCAGGCTGATATACATGGGCGTGGGCTAGCCGGGCTCTATCACGGTGCCCTCGCCCCGCAGCGCCGCCGCGAGGGGGTCGGGCTTCGCAGCGTTGGCTATCACCGCTCTGCCCAGCCCCTCCTCGACGGCCATGGCCAGCTCTATCAGCTTCCTGTTCATACCCTTCCCCACCCGGCCCTCCTCCACCAGCCTCCGCGCCTCGCTCACAGTCAGCCTCTCCACCAGCCTCCCGTCGAGGAGCAGGCCGTCCACGTCGGTCAACACGATGAGCGTGGAGGCCCGCAGCGCCGCCGCGACCCTCGCGGCCGCCTGGTCTCCGTCCACGTTGAGGAGCGTCGCCTCCTCAGGGTCGTAGGCTATCGGGGCGAGTACCGGGGTGTAGCCGCCGGCTATGAGGCTATCCAGCAGCCCCGTGTTAACCGAGACTATCTTCCCCGTGTAGCCGCCGGGTATGACGCGCCTCCTCCCCGTCTCCTCGTCGAGCACCACTATCCTCTTCCGCCTCTGCGCCAGCAGCACCAGCCCGTCGACCCCGGTGAGCCCCACCGGCCGGAGGCCGCGGCGGGCGAGGCCAACGGCGATACTCTTGTTCAGGAGGCCCCCCAGCACCATCACGAAAACCTCCAGCTCCTCCCTGGTGGTGTACCTGCTCCGGACCCCGCTGGGGCTGACCACGAACCGGGGCTCGACCCCCAGCCTCTTCGAGTACTCGGTCACCAGGTCCCCGCCGCCGTGTATGAAGACCACGGGGTCGCCGCGCTTCACCGCCGCGGCTATAGAGTCAAGTATATTGTCCATGTTCTCCATGAGGGCGCGGCCGCCAGCCTTGACCACGAGCAGCGCCAACCCCGGGGACACCTCCTCCAGGCTGCAGCGCCCCCAGCAGGGCTAGGCAGGCTTGAGGGGCGGGTAGTCCAGGCCCAGCGCCTCGTCCCAGCCCCTGCTGATGTTCCACGCCTGCACCGCCTGGCCGGCAGCGCCCCTCACAAGGTTGTCTATCGCGGCGAACGCTGTGAGCCTGCCGAGACGCTCCTCCACCGCGAAGCCGACGTCGGCGTAGTTGCTGCCCACCACGTACTTGGGGTCGGGGTAGCCGGGCGGGGTGCCGTAGACTATCCTGACGAACCTCGAGCCCATGTAGAACCTCGTGTAGAGCCGTAGCAGCTCCTGGCCCGCGACGCTCCTCTCAAGCCACACATGCCCCGAGGCCAGGGCGCCCCTTATGCTCGAGACGGCGTGGGGCACCAGGCTCACCCTCACCCTGCGGCCGGCGAGCCTGCTCAGCTCCTGCTCCGCCTCCGCCGCGTGCCGGTGGCCGCCGGGCTCGTAGGGGCGGATGGCGTTCTCCCTCTCCGGGTGGTGGCTCCCCCGGGTCGGCTTGCTCCCGCCCTCGCTGCTCCCAACCTTCACGTCCACGATGACACGGTCCAGGTCCGCGAGCCCCTTCTCCGCCGCCACCGGGGCGAGGGCGAGTATCGCCGCGGTAGCGTTGCAGCCCGGGGAGGCGATCAGCCTGGCGCCCTTCAGCTCGTCCCTGTGTAGCTCGGGGAGCCCGTAGACGGCCTTCTCGAGGA
>JAADFC010000092.1 GCA_013153105.1 Thermoproteota archaeon | reverse complement strand
CCGCCGCTGCCGCCGCTGCCACGGCCTCCAGGCTCTCGGCCTGCAGCTCCAGCTTCGGCGCCTCCGCAGTCTCCACGCGGTAGCCGCAGCTGGAGAGCACGGCTTCCAGCTCGGCTAGCTTGTGGGGGTTCCCGGTGGCGAAGCGTACTACAGCGTTCAAGGCTGCTCCACCTGCCCCCACACGCTGCGCCGCCTCTCCTCGCGGTACCGCCCCATCAACCGTATCTCCTCGACCCTCCTCATAAGGTTCTCCACCGCGTCCCCGCCGGCGACCTGCCGGTAGCCTTCGAGGAAGGATTTCAGCATGTCCTCAACGTGGTCCGGGTGGGTTGACTCGAGGCTCCTCATGAAAAGGTGTACATCAACCGCGTAGTCGTCCTCGTCCGCGTCGAGGGAGGCCAGGCCGAAGTCAACCAGGAAGACCTCATCGCCTACTACAACCACGTTGCTGGTTGTAAGGTCGCCGTGCGCCACGCCTGCAGCGTGGAGCCTCGCGGCCATCGAGCCCAGCCGCCTCGCAGCCTCGAGGGCCCTTCCACTGTCAGCCTCGACCAGGTGCGCGAGGCTGATACCCTCAAGCCGCTCCATAACTATTATCTTCTCGAGAGGGTCAACGAGGTAGACGGCCGGCACGCTAACTCCCGCGCGGAGCGCGGCGTACATGGCGCGGGCCTCGGCGACGGTACGGCGTGTGCGCAGCAGCTCGTCTATACGCGGATGCCGGTAGGGCTTGGGCGGCCTCACCTTCACAACCGCCGGCATGCAGAACCAGCGTGCCTCGTAGACCTCGGCCTCGGCGCCGCGGTAGAGAAGCCCGCCTATCTCCAGGGCACGTCCACAGAGTCTAGCCTCCACCTCTGCTTCACCACCGCCTCGCCAGGCTCAACGGTTATTCCCGCCATGTAGTTCAACAGGCCGACCCAGGCTATCATGGCCCCGTTATCGCCGCAGAGGTGGAGCGGCGGGACCCCCCAGGGGAGCCCCCGCGCCTCAGCCATAGCCGCGACCCGCTCCCTCAACACGGGACTCGCCGCAACGCCACCCGTAAGCAGCACCCCCGGCTTGCCCGTATGCGCCGCGCCCCGCTCGGCAACCTCCACGGCCTCCGAATACGCCACCTCGCGCAGCCCGAGGCAGACCCGGGGCCTCTCCCGGGGCCCCAGCCGCCTCCAGAGCCGGAGCGCTGCGGTGAGGAGCCCAGAGTAGGAGACGTCCATACCCTTGACTGTGTAGGGCAAATCGGCCGGCTCGTCGGCCTCCAAGGCGCACCGGTCCACCACGTGGAGACCCTCAACCACATACGGGGGCGCAAGCCCCGCCTCCCTGGCGAAGGTGTCGAGAAGGTTCCCCAGCGCCACGTCGAGAGTCTCACCGAACACCCTGTAGCGCCCCTTGGCGAACGCGGTGACCATGGTATTGCCGCCGGAGACGTAGAGGACCAGAGGGTCCACCAACCCGGTGTAGAGGCGGCCTATCTCCACGTGGGCCAGCGCATGGTTGACCGGGACCAGCGGCTTACGGAAGTATGCCGCCAGCCCCCGAGCCACCGTGGCGCCCACGCGCAGCGCGGGCCCCAGCCCCGGCCCAAGGGCGACAGCCACCGCGTCTATGTCGCCGATCCGCAGCCCTGCCGCGTCCAGGGCCGCCCGGAGAACCTCTGGAGCCACACGCGCGTGATGAGCCGCCGCCTCGCGCGGGTGTATGCCACCCTTCTCCGGCCGGTAGACGCTGCGTGCACTGGAGAGAATGTAGGGCGGCCTCGTCGAGGCCACACCCACGCCGAAGGTGTGGGCGGTGGACTCTATCCCAAGGACGTAGAGCTCGCGGCTCCAGTCAAGCCGGGGGTAGAGGACGCGAGGGTCGACGGGGGGGCTACCGTACGAACTCGGTGTGGCCACACTTACCACAGTGCCACCTCGGCACAGGGTACTTGTGGAAGGCCATGAAGCTCCCGCAGCGAGGGCATATCTTGTTCTTGCGCCTTATAGTGCCTGTGTTATAGTCGTACTCGTACAGCCTGTGGACATAGAGCTTCAACTGCTTCTTCTCCGCCATCCCGGGCGCACCCCCACGATACGCGGCCTACCCCGTCGCGGCACGGGGAGTGCAGGCATAGAGTTTTACTCCTCTTCCTCCTCCTCGGGAAGCTTATTGCGCTCTATTATATGCTTAGGCTCGAACTCCAACGCCAGCTCCGGGGTGTCGTACACGTGGACCTCTACACGGCTACGGCCGACGCCATACTCGCTCTGGACGCTCCTTATGTAGAGCCTCTTCACATCCACGCCCAGCGCCTTGGACAGCTTATAGCGGAGCTGCATCCTGCTCGGCGTAGACTTGCCCACATGGAGCACTAGGAGGTCCAGCTCACGACGCTTTATGAGCGGATTATACCAGTCGCGCACAACGTAGAACTCGTAGCCCTCCATGTCGACCTCAAGGCGCTTAGCATCCTTGGGCCTAAGCAGGTCAACCATATCCGCGGGAGCCGCCTGGCTCATCTCCACCGACACCCCAGCCCGCCGCCGCCGGGCCGGGGCTATCTTAAAACTCACCCACCCCCGCGGACGTGGAGGCTGGGGGCTCCACGCACTCCATGCTGGAAACCACTTCTGCCACGAAGGACTTTAGCCTAGGCGTTACGGCCAGGTGGAGGGCCGAGACACCGGGGTGGCCGTAGACCACCGCGGCCCCGATGGGGGCCGCCGCTATCGCCGCCAGGGCTGCTAGGTCGTCCTCTCCATGGACGCGGATGGCCAGCATACGGCCGCCCCTTGCCGCCGCGTGGAGCAGCCGGAAGAGTAGGGGGTTGAGGTGCCCCCGGGGGTTCGGCGCCTCCACGACACTGTACCCCTCTGGGGGCGGGGGGCACGGGACGCCCCCGCGGCGCGTGGCGCAGTCGTATACATAGGCCCTGGGGCGAACCCCGAGAGCGAACAGCCACTGTGACACGTAGTCTCCGACTGCGAGAACGTCGCGGTAGCGTAGGAGCCGCAGCGCCTCCCTGGGCAGCGCGGTGAGCCTGGACGCCTCGGGGGGAGCCGCGAGCAGGGGGCGGAGCTGGGCTGGCAGCCGTAGCAGGCAGCCTTTCTCAGCGTACCCGGAGAGCATACTTTCCGGGCTTCTCGAAGCCAAGGCTCTTCGCCAACTTCGACCTCTCAACGGATAGGACTATAATCGCGCCCTCCCAGTTCTCGCTAAGGTCGGTTGAGCCGCAGACGGGGCACCTCGTGGCCTCCTTCGGCACCAGGCTCTTGCACCTGCGGCACGCCTTGAACGGGAGGGTCCTCCGCCTAGCCACCCTCCATGCACCCCCGCCGCTGCTGCTAGACGTTCTCGGCGGCTTTCGCCTCACCGCTCTTCTTACGGTACCACTCTATCTTGCCCAGGTAGGGCTGCCTCATGGTAAGCTGGAGCCTCGGCCTACCCACCATACCGCTCATAGAGACGGAGACGACGCGGGCACGCACAACGTCACCGACCTCTATGACCCTCCCCGTGCGCTCGCCTATGAACGCCCTACGCTGAGGGTCGAAGCGCACATGCTCGTCCATAAGCTGGCTTATATGGACTATACCCTCAACAGGGCCTACGTTGACCCAGAGGCCGTAGTTGACGGCGTTGACCACAGTACCCTCCAGGACCTCCTTCACACGCGGGTTGAAAGCGAGCACGTCATACTCCGAGTCGTGGTAGGTGGCCCCGTCCCCCGGGAGTATGCGCCCCTCCTCGCTGACCTTAACATTGAATATCGCAACTATAACACCCATGTCGGGATGCACTGTACCCACATACCTGTCCGTGAGCACCCGCAGGGCAGCCTCCTCCAGTGGGAGGCCAAAGAACTCCGGGGGTATACGCACCACATCCCGCACATGGTACACCGTGTACACCAGCCTCGCCCCCCACCGGGACCCGTTGACGCCAATGCACGGGGACAGCGTGAACCCGGCCCAGCCGGCCGCCAGGCCCAGAGGGTGAGCCCCTTAGAGGCAACACAGCCCCGGGGGCAGCCACGTGGAAACCCTTCCACGCCGCGTGCCGCGCCGCCCCGGGCTAGGGCTCCTTAAAAGCCTAGGCCTCAAGCGCGAAACCCCTTCTCGAAGCACGATAGTAGACGTTCGGTAGACCATGCTCCCTAAGCCTTCGCCTCAACTCGTTATCAGCCGTGACGACTATCAGCTCGGGGTCGTGAAGGGCCAGCCAGAGGAGGGCCTCGTCAGCTGAGCCCCCCGGGGCTTCAACCACGCGGCAACCCCGGCTCCTGATAGCCTCCAGCGCCAGCCTAGCGGCGCGGCGCAGGTGGAGCCTCCGGCTCGCCGCGTGCCTCTCAAGCTCCTCGACAACCTGCCTAGGGACTATACACTCGGGCCTGGCGTCTAGACTATCCTCTACATCCTCGAAAACCCGCACCCCCTCGTAGAGCAGGAGGAGGGCGCTCGTGTCGTAGGCCGCCCTCCTCAGCCTTTGACTATACCCCATCCGACGAGCCTCCACCTCCCCATAATCTGCCTGGAGATGGCGACCCTGTCGCCCTCCCACGCGGCAACCGGCCTGCGCAGCTTCACCTCCATAGTGTCGCCGGAGACGTTGGTTACTATGCCGAGCGTTATGCTTGTACCTATTGTTAGCATGACTATCTCGCGGCGCCTTATAGGCGGGACCTTCACAAACTCCCTAGCACCGACAGCACGCTCCAGCAAGTGGTACTCTATCGTCAACTCCTCCCGGACCGGCGGCAGATGACCCGGGCGCCCGACAACATTACCCACGAGATTGTCCGCCTTAGCTACGGCGGGGTCAAGCAGGGTGCCAACCGCAACCAGGCCGCCAGGCCGCGCCTCCTCCACCTCAAGGTTGCCGAAGCGGAGGCTAGTAACCTCAGTCACCACAGGCTCGTAGCGCACACGGCCACGCTGCTCGACCCGCAGCCCAGGGACTATCTCTATCTCATCGCCCACCCGCAGCCTTCCCTGGATCAACGCTCCGCCTATGACTCCGCCACGCAGCTCCTCGACGGGAGTGCCAGGCTTGTTCACGTCGAAGCTCCTAGCGACGTACATGAGGGGAGGCTTGCTCGGGTCCCTCTGCGGCGTCGGTATGAGATACTCCATAGCCATTATTAGGGCGTCGATATTGACCCTGTGCAGCGCACTGACAGGTATCACGGGGGCCTTCTCCGCTATGGTACCCTTGACGAACTCCCGTATCTCCCTATAGCTCTCCCGGGCCCTCTCCGGCGTCACGACGTCAACCTTGTTCTGTACGAGGACTATCTTGTCGACACCCACTATGTTCAGGGCCATGAGGTGCTCATAGGTCTGGGGCTGGGGGCAGCGCTCGTTGGCAGCGATCACCAGCAGGGCCCCATCCATCAGCGCGGCGCCCGATAGCATTGTCGCCATGAGTATCTCGTGGCCGGGTGCATCGACGTAGGAGACCTTGCGCAGCAGCTTCGGGACAGTACCCTCCGGACACTTCTCCGGGAAGGGCTGGTAGGCGTCCGGCTCCTCAGCGCCCTCGCAGTACCATATCTCCCCCTCCGCGTAGCCGAGCTTTATAGTCATGCCACGCTTCAGCTCCTCGCTGTGCTTAGCGGTCCAGACGCCAGTGAGCGCCTGTACGAGAGTAGTCTTGCCATGGTCGACGTGGCCCGCCGTGCCTATGTTGACCTCCGGCTGCCTCCTACGCTGAGCCTCAATCTCGTCAACATCGAACTTAGCCATGTATTCCACCCTGCACGGCCAGGAGGAGGCGCCCTAGGTAATAACTGGGATGCCTCCAGGGATTCGTGAAAGGGACTGGACGGCGAAAGGCCGACCCGCGGCTCTAGTGGACGGCGTTACTGCTCCTTCTTCCTACGCTTGGGGTAGACTATCACGGTGTTTATCTGTACCGTATCATGGCTCACCGTGTTGCCCCTCACCGTCTTCCTGCGCCTCTCGCCCTTCTCCCTGGGGTGGAAGCCCGGGGGCCCGGAGAGGAGGACCCTCTTCTTCACCGGGCCCGGTATCGAGGGTAGCATCGGGAAGCCGCTGTTGTCGCTGCCGCCGCGTATCTCCAGCTGGTAGCCCGGCAGCCCTACTATAGCGCCGTCGAAGCGGTCCCCTATCCTGAGCCCGACCAGCTGGTCCGCCGCGGGGCTCGTGACGGTTATCTGCCACGCCTTCGCCCTGAACACCTCGCCCTCAGCCTCCTCGACGCCGGCAGCGTCGCCGAGCCACTCGAGGCTCACGCGCACCTCGTCCTCGCCCACCTGCTCGTCTGCGATTGCCTTACACGTATGCTTGATCTTCTTCTCCTCCTTCCTAATCCTCACGGTTATGATCCCGTGGACTGCGTTGAGCTTCTCGAGGAGCTTGGGGTTAGCCTTACACGTGGGCAGGCGGCGCTGGCTCTTCTCCTCCTCGCCGTATTCTATCTCCTCGTCACCCTTAACCTTAACCTTCAATACCGGCTGGTCCGCCTTAGCCTCAGGGTCGGATATCACTATCTTGAACTCAGGCATCTCACGCACCTCCCGGCCGGTTCATCCCCGGGCCGCTGCGTGGGCGGCCCAGCATCCCCCGCCCGTCCAGCGGGGCCGTGGCGGAGCAGCGGCCGCCGGGCTTCGGGGTAATATAGTGTGGCGGACCCCGCTCCAACTGGATTAAAAAGAGGTGGCTGCGTCGCCGCCGTGAGGGGTGGTGGATGGTGAGCAGCCAGGCGTCTGCGGCTGCCAAGCAGGCTGCCGGCCGGAGGCTGCGCCAGCCTATAGTGGTCGTTCTAGGCCACGTCGACCATGGCAAGACGACGCTGCTTGACAAGATAAGGGGTACCGTGGTCGCGGCTAAGGAGCCGGGCCTTATAACACAGCACGTCGGCGCCAGCGTGGTGCCAGCAAGCGTAATAGAGAAGCTCGCCGAGCCCCTGAAGAAGCTTATACCGTTCAAGCTCATTATACCAGGCCTACTGTTCATAGACACGCCGGGCCACGAGCTGTTCGCCAACCTCCGCAGGCGGGGCGGCAGCGTCGCAGACTTCGCCATACTGGTTGTCGACATTAACGAGGGCTTCCAGCCGCAGACCTACGAGTCCATTGAGATACTGCGGCAGAGGCGTGTCCCGTTCATAGTCGCGGCTAACAAGATTGACCGTATACCCGGATGGAGGCCGCAGCCCGACACACCGTTCATCATATCGTTCCAGCGGCAGAGCCAGCGTGCGAGAGAGGAGCTCGAGAGGAGGCTATGGGACAACGTTATAGCCAAGCTCTACGAGCTGGGCTTTCAGGCCGACCGGTTCGATAGGATAAAAGACTTCACTAAGACAGTCGCCGTCATACCCGTATCCGCGAAGACGGGCGAGGGCATAGCTGAGCTGCTGGCGGTCCTGGCAGGCCTCGCGCAGAGGTACCTGCAGAACAGGCTGCGCTACGCCGAGGGGCCCGCTAGGGGTGTTATACTCGAGCTGAGGGAGCAGCCCGGCGTCGGCACCGCGGCTGACGTGATAATATACGATGGCGTGCTGCGCCGCGGCGACATAATAGTCACGGGCGGCCTTGGGGGCCCGGTGATAACGAGGGTTCGCGCGCTGCTGATGCCCAAGCCTCTCCAGGAGATAAGGGTCGCGAAGAGGGAGCTGGAGCCCGTCGAGGAGGTCTACGCTGCTGCCGGCGTGAGGGTTGTTGCGCCTGGCCTTGAGGAGGCTGTGGCGGGTGCACCGATCTACGTTGCTAGGGATGAGGAGGAGGCGCGGAAGCTTGCGGAGAGCGTGCGTAGGGAGATAGAGGCCCTAAGGATAAAGACTGAGGCTGAGGGCGTGGTCATAAAGGCTGATACCCTGGGGAGCCTGGAGGCGCTGACCGAGGCTCTCAAAAGGAAGGGCATACCTATAAGGTATGCAGACGTGGGCCCCATAGCTAAGCGTGACGTTATAGAGGCTGCTGCGAGCCGCGAGCTAAACAAGTACTACGGCGTCATCCTCGGGTTCAACGTTAAGGTTCTGCCGGAGGCTGAGGAGGAGGCTAAGAGGTTCAATGTGCCTATATTCACTCATAACGTGATATACCAGCTGTTGGAGGAGTTCGAGAAGTGGCTGCGGGAGCAGAAGGAGGCCGATAAGAGGAGGGAGCTCGAGCAGCTTGTGAGGCCTGGCAAGATAAGGATACTGCCGGGGTACGTGTTCAGGAGGAGCAACCCCGCCATAGTGGGTGTCGAGGTGCTCGGCGGAATAATCAAGCCCGGCTATCCCTTGATGAGGGAGGATGGCAAGCGGATAGGTGTAATCCACCAGATCCAGGATAGGGGCAAGAGCCTGAAGGAGGCGCGGGCCGGCATGGCTGTAGCCATATCTATAAGAGGCCACGTGATGGTGGGGAGGCACATAGATGAGGGCGACGTCCTCTACACGGACGTCCCGGAGAAGCATGCTATACTATGGCTCACCAAGTATAAGAGCGAGCTCAGCGACGACGAGATGGTGGTGTTGAAGGAGATTATAAAGATTAAGCGGAAGCAGAACCCAACCTATGCTCTCACACTTTAACCAGCCGGAGACACGTAGCCCAGAGGCCGGGAGGAGGGCTCCGGGTGCCCTCGCGAGCCTCTCCAGTGCCCCCTTCAGCTCTGGCTACGGCGGGGAGTGGCAGGGAGCTGCCGCCTTGGCCGCTAGGCTTGAGGCTACATGGTTTGCGTCGAGGCTCCGGGGCCTCTATGAGGTCGGGGAGGCTGCTGCTGGTACCCCTGCCGAGCGTATCCTCGCCGAGCGTGTGGCCCGTATAGCTGAGGAGGCTCTCGGGTTTTCTGTGCGTCTTATCCCGGTTCCGGTGACTGTTTGGAGGGTTCGCAGCTTCGAGGTTTCGGCGTGCGGCCAGAGTCTTGAGGCGCTGCCGCTGCCGCCTAGTGGGCCTTTTACTGATAGTCTTGATGTTGTGCGCGACGTTGTATGGGCCCGCTTTAGGCTTGACGACCCCGACGCCTTTCTTGCCAGGGTGTGGAGGAGGTGGGTGCATAGGAGGCTTGTTGTCGTTGTTGACGAGCGTCTTCGCCGTGTAGTGGTTCCTCCGCGGCCGCCGCTGCCGGACTCTGTCTACGACGCCGCTCCTGGTTCTGCCGCCGTGTTTCTCACGCGGCGGGCTGCTAGGCTGGCTAGGGCTTGTGGGAGGCTTGTGGTTAACCTTGACGTTGTCCTTGACGCGTCTTACGGGTATATTGTTGAGGGTGTCGAGGGCGGTGAGGATGTAGTGTTCGCTGCGCATCACGACCACTGGCTTGGGGGCGCCTTGGATAACCTTACAGGAGTCCTCCAGGCTATCGCCGCTGCTGCCTGGATGCGGGACCGGGGGGTGCGCGCGGGCTTCCTCAGTTTCACCGCCGAGGAGTTCGGCGCCCGGCCCCTCCGCGGCTGGTACTGGGCGTGGGGCTCGAGGTTCTACTCCGAGACCGCCTCCTGGGGCGGGGGGGCGCCGAGGCTTATCGTAGTGTTTGACACCGCGGTAGGCGATGTAGTGTCGTCCGGCTCGGCCCTGGCCGGCATGTGTCTCGAGGCTGCGGGGGGGCCGCCGTACCTTGGGAGGGACGACATCGACACCGACAGCTTCTGGTTCAGCAGCAGTGGCGTGGCGTCGATAGCGGTCACCTCGAGGAGGCTCCCCGAGGTGTACCATAGTGCCGACGATACACCCGACCGGGTTGACCCGGTGGATGCGCTGCGCGCCGTGAGGGTAGTCACTGACCACCTACCGCTGCGGCTTGAGGGCTGTGTCGAGGAGTACTTCCGCCACGTGATGCTCCGCGCGTCGAGGCTGCCGCTCCCCCGGACCCGGCAGGAGGTCTACCGGCTCTACCGGGCCTACCAGAGGCGCGGCGTTGAGGCGGCGCTGGCGTTGCAGGAGGCTTTGAGCGTCCCCTTGGAGGCTGTCGGTGAGAGCCGCTGGTGTCTATGCCTCGAGGAGCCTCCCTGGCTCGACTGGAGGCCCGGGGCGCGGGAGTGCCCGCGGCTGGTAGCGTATGGCGACCGGGTGGTGGACGCCTGTCCGCCGGGAGGCTACGGGGTCGCGGCCGGCCGGTCCCTGCAGGGGCTTCTCGACTCCATGCTGGCCGAGAGGCTTTCAGCGGCGGGTGACCGGCTCTCGGTATAGCACCTCCGCGGCTATCCGCCGCGCCTTCGCCCAGCCTATGAGGCCACGGCTCTGGGAGACAAGGCGCCTGGCGTACTCATCGCGTGCGACGCCGAGGCCGGTGCGCAGCAGCCTCTCTATACCACGAGCCGGCAGCCACACGAGGGCGTCGAGGTTCAGCATGGGTATACCGGAGGCCTCGGAGACGCTGCGCCACGCCTTCAGGGCTTCCCTGCGCAGGCTCGCCATTATCTCTTCAGGCGGCGCCTCAACCATGCGGCTTGTCGAGGTTAGAAGCGCCATCCTCCGGTCGACGGGCAATGGCACCTCCTCCCTGCCCCTGACCGCGAGGCCGAGAGCCCTGTAGAAGTAGTAGGCCATCTTAGCGGCGAACACGACGGTCTTCTCATCCCCTCTAACCTGGAGGCTCCTGCGGAGGAGGGCTATCAGGCTGGTGAGGTCCGTGTAGGAGAACGGGTTGCGGGCAAGCTCAGCGAGCGCCGGCGCGGCGCGGCGGAGCCTGGCTATCTTCTGCTCCAACACCATCCTGTTACCCCGGGAGGAGCGTATGAACTCAGCCACTATCTCCGCGGCCTTCTCCGGCTGCAGCCTAGGCCCCCTAGACTCCAGGTGGTCGGCGAACTCCTCCCAGTAGACCTCCCCGGGGAGGCTAAGCCTGTAGCTCACGAGAGCATTCCCAACAACCAGCGCGACGCCCGGCGGCCCGTAGACAGACGCCACTCTGGCCACAGCCTTGTACTGGGGATCCCCGGACTCGATGACCTCGACAGCCCTAAGGTCGACCCCTGTAAGGGCAGCCGCCACCGCCTCGACACGGCTGCGTATGAGAGCCAACACTAGACAGCCTCACACCCCAGCGAGAGGGGAGCCCGCGTCTCAGCCTCTCCGGGTGGCGTCGCCGTCACTATTTACCCCCGAACCCCCTTCCGGCCCGGGGAGAGGAGCATAGAGGGGCGGCTGAGGACAGACTCCGAGGCGAGGAGCCCCCGAGGCAGCCGCGTGCCGCCTCGGGGGCTCCGATGTGCAGGGTCGGCGTCGCCGACGCCCTCAAAGGCCAGCCGGCGCGCAGGCGCCCCCGTCCTCTCCAGGCGTGGGGCAGCCTCTCCAAACCTTATGGGCGGGAGCGGCAGCGGAGGGCTGAGCCGTGGACGGGCCGTGGCTCACCGTGGTAACGCACACCGACCTCGATGGCGTCGCCTCGGCCGCCATCTACCTCCGCTTGGCCGGCGCAGAGCCGGGTGTGGACGCGGAGGTGGTGATGACTGAACCGTATAAGCTGCATAAGGTGCTGTCCAAGCTCGAGAGGCGCGACCGTATAGCAATAATGGATCTTGGGCCCAACG
>JAADFC010000126.1 GCA_013153105.1 Thermoproteota archaeon | reverse complement strand
TGCTCATCCCGCCGTGTTTGAGGCGGCGGGCGCGGGCGACCACTATCCTGGTCCTCTCCTCGACGTATCTCACGGAGGAGCCGTACCCCATCGAGGCCAGTATCGCTGCTAGGTAGGCCGTCCTCCCCGGGCTGGGCTTGCCGGGGCCAGGGTCGACGCCCGCGAGGCGGGCGAGGCGGCGTATGTCCATGAGGGTGCCGTCTGGGAGCCTTGTGACCTGGACCACCTCCACGCTGGGCGGGAGAAGGCTGAGGACGCGCGCCACCTCCCGCCTATCGCGGCCGAGCTCGTACACGTTGTCGAGGGCTAGTATATCCGGGCTGTGCTCCCAGACGAGGCGTACCAGCCTATAAAGCGGCACCGACTCGTACTTCGCCTTTACAGACTCGCCCTCCACGACCACGACGCTATAGCATCTACCGCCGCAGCCGGGCTCCACGTCGACGCCCATGACGCGCAGGGCGGTGACACCCCATCGGGCGGCGGGCTCGGGGGCTCCGAAGGGGCCCGCGCGGAGGCTCCGGCGGGGCCTCCAGCCTGGGGGCTCTGGAACCGTGACCGGCCGGCGGCTCCTATAAGCTCATACCCGCCCCTCCACGTGTGGGGAGCCTCGGGCCCCGCCGGTCTCACACCCGCAGAGGCCCGGAGCCGGAGGCGATGAAGCGGGGCGGTCAGGCGGGGCACAAACCCGGGTGGCGGGATGAGCGTGCCCCCTCGCGCTTCCCCTAGCCCGCCGGAGGGCCTCCCGGCCTCGCGGCGGCCCGGTGAAGTGTACCGGGCCGGACGCGACCGCCTCCACGTCGGTGGAGAGGGCGTGGATGGAGGTGGACCCGGGTGAGCGGAGTTATCCGCGGGCCGTGCGGCGAGAAGCTGGGCAGCTACACCGACGTCGAGGCCGAGGACGCTACAGTGCCCGGCGGGGGGAGGCTTGAAGGCGTGAGGATCCGGTGGCTTGTCCGCCGGGAGGATGGGGCTCCCACCTTCGCCATGAGGCTCTTCGAGATGGAGCCTGGGGCTGTCATACCCGCCCACGAGCATCCCTGGGAGCACGAGATATTCGTGTTGGATGGAGATGTTGAGGTCTGCATAGAGGAGAGGTGCTACCAGCTGCGGAGGGGCTGGTTCCTCTACATACCGCCCAACGTCTCCCACAGCTACCGCGCCGGCAGCAAGGGGGCACAGTTCCTCTGCATCATCCCCCACTCGCCGAGCGTCGACGAGGGGTGGCTGCCGCCCTGCCGGAGGGGTAGGGGATAAAGCCCCCGCTGCGGGGGCGGCGTGGAGGGAGCCCCCGTGGTCAAGGTGCCGGTGAAGCTTGTCTCCTGGGAGGAGGTCGTCGAGTGGAGCAGGGGGCTGGCCAGGCGGATTAGGGAGAGCGGCTACAGGCCGACCGTCATAATAGCTGTGGCGCGGGGCGGCTACGTCCCGGCGAGGCTCCTCGCAGACTTCCTCTACGTATCCAACATGCTCAGCATACAGAGCCAGCACTGGACCGAGGCTGCGAGGGCTGCCGAGAGGGCCATCCTAAAGTTCCCCTACACCGTCGACCTGCGCGGACACCGGGCGCTGCTCGTTGACGACATCGTGGATACTGGTGAGACGCTGCTCCTCGCCAAGGAGTATATACTGGAGAACTGGCGGCCCGACGAGCTCAGGATAGCAACGCTCCAGTGGATAAGCCCGGTGGCGAAGTTCAAGCCGGACTACTACCACATGGAGGTCCGGGAGTGGGTATGGTTCCAGTATCCCTGGACGAGGCTGGAGGACGTGACACAGTTCCTGCGGAGGATGCTGGAGGAGGAGGCCAGGGAGACCGGGAAGACAGTCTGGAGCCTCGACGAGATAAAGGCCAAGTTCAGGGAGTGGTATGGTATCGAGGTGGAGGACTTCTACTACACGGACGCGCTCGAGCTGCTTGCCGAGGAGGGCGTGGTGGAGCCGGTAGAGGGCGGCTACCGGGTTAAGGCTGCAGCGGGGGAGGAGGCTGAGAAGACGGTAGAGTCGCAGGGGTGAGGCACTGCGGGGGCGGTGATGTAACCAGCTATCGCTGACCCGTGATGTGTTTGGCCTTTGCTGAGCCCTCGACCTCGAGGCCGGCCATCCGGGCGGCCTTGGCGAAGTCCTCAGGGGTTAGGGGGAGCCAGCTGCGGAGCTGCTCGTAGAGGCTCCAGGGTACAGTTCTCTTCTTGCCGCGGCTCCACCTTGCAAGCTCGACGTAGGCGCGTAGCCTGGCGTCCCGGCGGCTCATAGTCCTCCTTATGGCTTCTTCCACGTCGCCGCAGGTCTCGTATCTCGCCCGGAGGATTATCTCGGCCACGGCGTTTATCCTGTTCGGCACCCCGTGGATGCTGCCGCGCAGCTCCAGGCGGCGCGGCTGGTGGAGGCCGCGGAGGGGGAGGCGCGACGTCTCCCCGGGCCGCGCCACCTTGTCGACTATCCCGCCTAGTATGAAGGCGTCAGCCTCCAGCACGTCGTCGGGGGATAGGGGCTCGGGCGCGGAGGGGTCGAGGAGTATGATGCGGCGGTAGCCGCGTATCCATAGGGCCTCGTCGGAGGGGAGCCAGCTTAGGGAGACGCTGACGGAGCCCATCAGCCCGCGGAGCCACTCCGCGACGCCCGGGCGGAGGCCGGCGAGGAGCAGGTGGCGGTCCCAGAGGTAGCGGCGGACCACGCCGAGGAGCGCTCCCAGCTGGAGCCTCAGGCTCCCCGCCTCATCCAGGCTGTGCCGCTCCACGAGGCCGAGGTCAACCGCTATCACCGGGCGGGGCTGCTCGGGGAGCAGCTCCAGCAGCCTGCCGCGGAGCCCGGAGCCGGCACCGTCGTAGGCGGCGTCAGCTACAGCGTCGCCTGGCGGGCGGAGGAGGCGGATGAGCCTGCCCCGATGCTCCTCGCTCCACAGGGGGGAGCCGCGCCACCCCTCGACGCGGCGGAGGGAGGCGTCCTGCACCAGCGCCGAGACCGCCAGGGCCTGCACGGGATCGGACCGCATCACCCGCCGCGCCACATGGCCCAGCCTTACGGCGAGGAGCGCCTCGACACCCTCCTCGACGAGAAGGTCGAGAAGCCTGTAGCGAGGCATCTCCCCGAGGCGCCGGGCCCTGCAGCGCTCGGGGTCAGCTACCGTGAGGGCAGTCACCGCCCCCGACACCCTCGCAGGCTGGAGGGAGGCTCCTAGCAGGGGGGTGAGAGGAGGCTCATCACACCCCTCACCGCGGGGCGCAGAGATATCGGCTCCCGCCGGCCGGGGACGGCCTCCGGGCTGTGAGGAGGGCTAGATATGCCGACCCCGCCCGCCGGGGTGTGGTGAAGGTTTCTGGTGCCGAGCCCCGCTACTCCTCCTCAGCCTCCTCGAGCTCGTCGAGGACGTCCATCGCAGCAGTCCTAGTGTCCAGCTCCACCTTCAGGCCCGCCCTGCGGAGCGCCTCAGCAACCTCAAACGCAACCATACTCATCTCATCCACAGCCTCCTCGATAACCTCGCGCGGATTCTCCTCGGAGTCCAGCACCTCCCTCACATAGTCCCGGAGGGACTCATGCCCAAGCCTCACCAGGACCCCCCGACTGGACTCCCTCACCTCGATGTAGAGGGGGAGATCGCCGCTGCGGAGCACGATGACACCGTCGCCGCGCTGCTCGACACGCAGCCCCCTACGCCCAGCCACGCTCGACACAATCTCGGCCAGCCGCCCAGCGGACGCAGCCGCCACAGCAGAGCACCCCGCCCAGGACCGGCGCCACGCCGGGGAGGACCTTCAGGCCCGGTATATAGGGGTCGCAGGAGGAGGATTGGAGCCGGGGCCGGGATTCGAACCCGGGATCAACGGGTCTCTGCGCGATGGGCGGATGCGCGGCCCGAGCCCTGCAGCCCGCCGCCTTCGACCGCTCGGCCACCCCGGCCCCCAGGACGCCCCGCCGCCGGGGGCGTCCTGCCGGCGAGCGCTCTCCATGGCGTTACCCCAGGTCTTCCGAGCGTTTATTTGGCTTGCTCCCGGGGGTGCCGTGTGGCTGGGGATGATGTGCCCAGGCGACCCTGACTGGGGTGCTGGTGACGAGTTTAGCCTTGGCTGACCCTCCTGCCGGGGCTCCAGGTGAAGGGTGGGGCCTTGACTAAGGGGAGGCTGCTGCGGCGGGTTATAGAGGAGGTCTACGGGCCTGGCGAGGCTGCCGGCTTCTGGAAGAGGCTTGACGTTATCGGGGATATAGCCTTCGTGAGGGTTCCCTTTGGGCGGAGCCCCGAGGAGTTGAGGCCGCTGGCGGAGGCTATAGTGGAGAGGGTCCCGTATGTTAAGAGTGTCTGGGCTATAGTCAGCCCGGTGGAGGGCGAGTACCGTCTCCGCGGCCGCTTCGTACACCTGGCGGGGGAGAGGAGGACCGAGACTGTTTACAGGGAGCACGGCTGCAGCTTCAGGGTGGACGTGGCTCGGGTCTACGTGTCGCCCCGCCTCAACTATGAGCACGAGCGTGTGGCGAGGCTTGTGGCCGACGGGGAGACTGTTGTTAACATGTATGCGGGCGCCGGCCTGTTCTCTATAGTGATAGCGTGCATGCACAGGGGCAGGGTCAAGGTCTACAGTATAGACATTAACCCGTACGCCTACGCCTACATGATCGAGAACGTTAAGATGAACCGGGTTGAGGGCAGCGTTGTCCCGATACTGGCCGACGCGGTGGAGGCCGTGGAGAGGCTCCTCTACGACTCAGCCGACCGGGTCCTGATGCCCCTCCCGGAGAAGGCCCTGGAGCACCTCCCCCACGCGCTCCGGGCCCTGCGCGGGGGCAGGGGCTGGCTCCACGTCTACCTCCACGTAGCCACACCCCGGGGGGTTGACCCCCGGAGGGCCGGCGTTGAGGCTGTCGTGGAGCGGCTCCGCGGGCTCGGCTACCGAGCGGTAGAGGCGGCGGCTAGGGTTGTGAGGACTGTGGGGCCGCGCAGGAGCCAGGTGGTGGTAGACGTTCGGGTTGAGCCTCTGAGGGGCTAGCTTCTGGCAAGACGTGCGAGCTTCATTGCAGCGTACTCGAGGGCGGCCGTGACGTCGTCTACCGTGTCCTTGGTTACCCCGAGGACTGTTATACTCTTTATGTTACCGTTCTCCTTCTCGACGCTGTACTCGAGGCCCTCGTTCTCCTCCGCTATCCTCGCCAGGGCGCGGAGAGCGTAGCGTATGTAGGGGTTGGTCTCGCGCACCGGCCTATGGAAGATGAGCATGACCCTGTCCCTCGAAGCTACCAGCTTGGCTACGAGCCTGCCCTCGGGGTCGCGGAACTCTCGGCCGCCGGGCAGGCCGGCAGGGGCGCCGCATTCCTCGAGGAGCTGGAGCATCATCTGTAGCAGCTGGAGCCTGCGCTCTAGCTCCTCTATCTCGCGCTCTATCATCTCCCTAAGCTGCTCCACGTCGACCTCCTTGCTCAAGGGTGCACCGCACCCGGCGCAGCCAACGCCGCCGCGGCGGGCGGCCTGGGGGCGCCGGTGTACCGGTTGAAGGGTAGGAGATTAGCCCTCCCCTTCCCCGGGCCGGCGGGCGGGCCGATGGGTGGAGGGGGGCTGGATGCGCTGGCTGGCCGCCCTGCTACTCCTGCTGACCGTCTTCTCCAACGTGGCAGTGGGCGCCGTGTACAGCGCCAGGCTGGGCCTCCTGGCTGTGGAGCCGGGCGACATGGAGGGCCTCGTTATATACGCTAGGGTCGAGCTCGGCCCGGGCTCCGGGGGGCTCGTTGTCGAGCCTGGAGAGCTGGTGGATGAGCTGCTCTACGTTTCCACGCTGGTCGGCTTCAGGGTGGCTGCCCTTCTCAGCGGTGTGCCTCCCGACTGGTTCAACGCGAGTGTGGTGATAGAGACTAGCCAGCAGGTGGGCGGGCCGAGCGCCAGCGGCTTCCTGTCAGCCACGTTCTACGACTTTCTGCATGGGTTCACCCCGCGCAGCAGCGAGGTTACTATGACTGGTATGGTGTCCCTCACGGGGCTCGTGTTGAACGTTGCTGGGGTGGAGCAGAAGCTCCACGCCGCGGCGTCGAGGGGGTTCCATGTTATACTCGTCCCCGCCGCGGAGGCCAGGCCCGTCGAGGGTGTGGAGGTTCTCCCTGTATGCGACGTTCCCGACGCGGCGAGCCTGGTTGCTGGCGCGGGGGCGCCGGCTGTCCCCGGGGCCCCCATCCCGGTGGGGGCCGAGCTGCCGGCGGCCGAGAGGTTCCGCGAGGCCGCGCTCCGCTTCATAGGCCACGCTTCCCGCCTGCTGCCGCTGCTGCCCGAGCGGGAGGCTGAATCCCTCAACTCTACGCTGAGGGCTGCTAGGATGATGCTTGAGGAGAGCCCATACGCCGCTGCGAGCCTGGCGTTCTCCACGCTCTATGACGCTGCCAGGCTAGTGTCCACAGTACACAACTTTACAGCAGTGGAGCGGGCGCTGGGTGTCACTCTCGAGGACGCGATGAGCGAGGCCCGGGCAGCCGTGGAGGACGCGCGGGCCGCCGTGCTCGGGGGCGGCTCCTGCGACCTATGGCGCCTCGCCGCGCTGGCCGCGGCGGCCTACAGGCTCCACATGGCCGAGGTAGCGGCGGGGAGCGATGAGCCGCTGGCGCTGCTGCGCGCGCTCAGCGCAGCCCTCTGGGCCCGCACTGTGGACGGGCTCCGCGGCCCCCTGGTGAGCTGCGCCTCCGCCGAGGCTGCGGCGAGGTTCATGGTGGACTACGCGGAGACGGGGCTCCAGTACCTGCGGCTGCTGGCGCAGAGCCGCCTCATACCGGCCGTCGCGAACACCACGCTCGGCGACTGGGTGCGCGACGCGCGCAGGGCTCTCGAGGCGGGGGACTGGGTTACAGCGCTGGGCCTCTCGGTGTACGTGGTGTCCCAGATTGAGAGTGTGCTCGCTCACAGTACCACGCCGAGCTGCGTGCTCGAGCACAGTAGGAGGCTCCTGAGCCTCGCCGGCGGCTACGCGCTCTTCCCCGCCGCCCACTTCATAGACTACGCGGAGGCCTACCTCAAGGCTAACCTCACCAGCGTCGCGCCGCCCGAGGCTATGGTGGCGTTTATGGGCGCCACCGCCTCCAGCTGGAGCCTCGTGGTCCTGGCCGCGGAGGCCTACTCGAAGCCTGCCCCCACAGCGGAGGCTGCTCCGGCAGCACCGTCGCCCGCGGGCGGGGCTGCGGGGCTGCCCGCCGAGGCCGGGTACGCCGTCGCGATAGCAGCCGCCTCACTTGCCGCCCTCGCCTCCGCCGCTGCGGCCAGGGCGGCTGCCAGGAGGGAGGTAGTCTAGCAGGCTCCTCTGCCCCGGGCCCCCGCCGCGGAGGGCCTCCTCTACAGCCCGCCGGATGGGGCCGGCGAAGTCGCGCTCGAGTATCTCCCGGAGCTGCGGCTTGTAGAGGGCGGCGGCGGGGTGGTAGGTGGCCGCGAGGAGGACCTCCAGCCCCTCCAGGCGGGCTCTCCTCACCTCGCCGTGCTGCTGGCTCATGCTCCTCCAGGGCAGGCCCGCCAGGCGGTAGAGTGTGCGGGCGGCGTGGCGGCCCACGGCTATCACGAGCCTCGGCTTTATCAGGCGTATCTGCCTGCGCAGGTATGGTAGGCAGGCCTCGACCTCCTCTGGGCTCGGGTCCCTGTTGCCGGGAGGCCTGCACTTGACTATGTTGGTTATGTAGACCTCCTCGCGGCGGAGCCCCGCTAGCTCCAGCAGCCTGTTAAGGAGCTGGCCCGCGGGCCCGACGAAGGGGCGCCCCTCCTCGTCCTCCTTCCGGCCCGGCGCCTCGCCCACAACCATGACCCTCGCGTCGAGCGGCCCCTCGCCCGGCACGGGGTTCCTCCTGCTCCGGTGGAGGGGGCACCGGGTGCACCTGGCTATCTCCTCTACAAGCCTCCTATACTCCTCCTCAACGCTGCCCAGGGCTGACGCCACCCCGCCGGCGGCGGTCGGCCACAGTCTCCGGGGGTGCATAGGGGGTTAGAGGGGTGGAGGCCGCTAGGGAGGCGCCCCTGGGAGGGTGCCGTGGCTCGGGGCGCAGCTGAGGACCCCAGGGTTGCGGGGAGGGTTTACCACCTGGAGCTGGCCCCCGGCGAGCTGCCCCCCTACGTGCTGCTGCCGGGCGACCCTGGCAGGGTTGATGAGATCCTCGCCGTGTGGGAGGATGCGCGGGTGGTGGCTAGCCATAGGGAGTACCGGAGCGGCCGCGGCCGCTTCCGGGGCGTAGAGCTGGCGGCCGTGAGCACCGGCATAGGCGGCTCCTCGACGGCTATAGCTGCTGAGGAGCTGGCGCGGGTGGGTGCCCACACCCTGATACGGGTTGGTACCACGGGTGCGCTGAGGCGCGAGGTCGAGGTCGGCGATCTTGTGATAGGTGTTGCCGCGGTGCGTTTCGACGGGGCCAGCGGGGAGTACGCGCCGCCGGAGTACCCGGCGTACGCGCACCCTGACGCGGTGGCGGCGCTCGTGGAGGCTGCTGAGAGGCTGGGGGTCAGGTACCATGTCGGCGTTGTAGCGTCCACGGCCACCTTCCACCTTGGCCAGGGGAGGCCCGGGTTCCGCGGCTACGAGTGGAGCCTCAGCAGGAGCAGGCTCGAGGACTTGAAGGCAATGGGGGTTGTCAGCTTCGAGATGGAGGCCGCCACTATATACACGCTGGCCAGCCTCTACGGGCTCCGCGCCGGCTGCGTCTGCGCTGCAATAGCCAACCGGGCCACCGGCAGCTTCACGCCGGGCGCAGGCGTGAGGGAGGCCATACTCGTGGCGAGCGAGGCCGCGAGGCTGCTGGCCCTCCTCGACCGGGAGCGCGGAGGCTACCGGCCGTCGCCCGCGCCGCCCAGCCTATGGGCGCGCGTCCTGGAGGCAGCCTAGGGCGGGGGTGCCGACGCGGTGCCGCCGGTTGTTGAGGCTCTACTGCTGCCGGAGAACAGGAGGGTCAGGGTGGAGCTGGCCAAGGGTACCGTCCGGGAGCTGCTGCACCGCCTCGGCCTCAGCGTGGAGGACGCGGTTGTGCTGAACAGCGAGGGGAAGCCCCTACTCGACGACGAGGTGCTGCGGGATGGAGAGCGGGTCCGCGTCCTCCGGGCAGCCAGCGGCGGCTAGGGCGCGCTGCAGCGTATGCGGCGCCCCCGCCGTCGCGAGGGTACCATATGCGAGGCTGAGCCTCTGCCCGAAGCACTTCATGGAGTTTGTGGAGAGGAAAGTCCGCCGCGTGCTGGAGCGCGTGGGCGCCCTGAGGCCGGGGGCGAAGCTGCTGGCCGCGGTCTCCGGCGGCAAGGATAGCGCTGCGATGCTCCAGGCTGTCGTCAGGGTGGCGGCGCCGCGGGGGGTGAGGCTGGCCGCGCTCCACCTCGACCTGGGCTTCGACGGCTACTCGAGCGCCAGCCGCGACGCCGCTGTGGCGGCGTGCGAGAAGCTGGGCGTACCCTGCGTCGTCGTTAGGGTGGCCGAGGCGGCGGGCCTGCCGGTTCACGAGCTTGCGAGGCGCGTCAGGAGACCGACATGCAGCGTCTGTGGCGTTGTGAAGAGGTACCTCATAAACGCTGCCGCCGTGGAGATGGGTGCCGACTACGTGCTCATGGGTCACAACGCCGATGACATTATAGCCTATACTGTAAAGGAGTTTCTCAACCAGAACCTGGAGGCTATAGCGAAGCTTGGGCCGGCGACGGAGAGCATCCCCGGCCTCGCCGCGGGGAGGCTCCGACCGCTCTACGAGGTCTACGAGCGCGAGGCCCTCCTCTACGCCGTCGTCTCCGGCGTCCCGTTCCTCCACGACGAGTGCCCCTACCGGCCGAGGGCACCCATAGAGCAGAGGGTCAAGGAGTTCATGAACAGGCTCGAGGAGGAGCACCCAGGGGTCAAGATAGGGTTCATAAGGAGGCTCGAGAAGAGGATGGACCTCTACAGGAGCCTTGTGGGCGACGAGAAGCCGGGCAGGTGTAGGGTCTGCGGCCTCCCCGCCGCGGGGGAGGAGTGTAGCTTCTGCCGCATCACCAGGCGCGCCACCGGGGAGCCCCGCGGCACCCTGGCGAGGAGCCTGATAAGAGCTAAGCTGGCCGAGGCCGGGCTGCTGGGCGGCGAGGGGTGAGCCTGGAGCTGGAGACGCGCAGGCCGCTCCTCTCGGCCGTGGCCGCCTACATGTTCGACGGCACGCGGCTCGAGGGCGAGCTTGCAGCTGCGAGGCGCGTCCTCGAGGAGAGGCTGCCTGGAGACGCCCTCTACCAGCTGCGCGAGTCGGCAAGGATAACCTTCCACCGCCACGTGGTACCCGCCGCGGTGGAGGCCAGGGCTGACACGGTGGCTGACAGCCTGCCGCTCTTCATAATGTACGTCCACAACGGCGTTGAGGCAGTCGAGCCCTACGCTGAGAGGCTGGGGAAGCTGCCGGGCATGGTGTACGGGGCGTTGCGGGGGATACTCGCCTCTAGGCGGGAGCCGCGGGGCAGTCCTATGAGCAGGGCCGTGGGGTTCCTTGAGGAGCTGGAGCGGAGGCTCGTGGACGGTGGCTGCGGTGTGCCGGAGGGGGAGCTGGGCCCCCTCTACAGCCTGTTCTTCGCCGTAGCCGTAGTCTCCTACATCTACGCGTCTGGCATGCAGGTTCTCAGGCTGGCCCTCGCGCCCTTCTACGGCCTCGCCAGGAGCAGCCTAGAGAGGCTAACCGGGTGCCACGGCGGTTGATGTGGGAGGCTGCCCGGGCGGCGGCTGCGGTCGCCCTCTTCCTCGCCGGCCTGGCCGCCGGGGGGAGGGGGAGGCTGGAGCAGCTGGTTTCTAGGTATCTGCTCTACGTCGCTGTGCCTCTGATAGTCTTCTACAAGGTTTTGACTGCTGAGCTGGGTATCGTAGCCGCCTACGGGCTCCTCGTCGGCTGGAGCATGGGTGGGAGCCTGCTGCTCGCTGCTGTGCTCGTGCCCAGGCTGCTTAGGGGTGCACCCAGGGAGACTGTGGGCGCCGCAGTGCTTGCCGCGGGCATCCATAACGCCGGCTTCCTCCCCATACCCCTCGTATTGCTGTTCTACGGCGACGCTGGGCCGCCGGCGCTCTACTCGACCATGGCCAACCTCTACATGGCCTGGGCTATGCCCCTGGTGGCTGGAGCGTACTCGCCCAGGACACGTGGCGGGCTCGGGGGCGCGGTCCGGGGGCTGCTCGGCTACCCCCCGTTCTACGCGTTGGCCGCCGCGGCGCTGCTCCGCCTCGGTTCGGGCACCCCCTCCGGGCTGCCGCTCGCCGTGCTCGGCCCCGTTTACCGGGCGGCGGCCGAGTCTACCCTGGCTAGCTTCCTCCTCGTAGGCTCGGTGCTCGGGCGGGCCGGCCTCAGCCTGGACCGCGCGGTGGCCGTCGTGGCGGCGTGGCGGCTGGCGGTGGAGCCCGCCCTCACGGTGGGGCTCCTGGCCGCTGCCGACCTGGGCCTCGAGGGGGTCTGGCTGGCCACGGCCCTCATAGAGGCGTTTATGCCGCCGGCCACTATGAACCTTGTTGTAGCGCTAGAGTATGGGCTCGACTATGCACTCGTCGCCAGAGCTATAGGAGTGGTTA
>JAADFC010000042.1 GCA_013153105.1 Thermoproteota archaeon | reverse complement strand
GGTGGCGGTGATACCCGAGCAGGGCTGCTGCGGCGACCCTGCCAGGAGGATAGGGGACGAGCTCATGTTCCTCGAGCTGGCCAGGCAGAACGTGGAGCTGCTGAGCCGCTACCGTTTCCGCAGGCTCCTCGTCACCTGCCCCCACGGCTACAACGTGTTCCGCAACGAGTACCCCAAGCTGGGCCTCCGCGTCGAAGTGGAGCACCACAGCCAGCTGCTCGCCCGCCTCACCGCCGAGGGCAGGCTGAAGCCCGCCCGCAGGCTCCCCGTAGCGGCCACGTTCCACGACCCCTGCTACCTGGGCCGCTGGAACGGCGAGTACGAGGCGCCCCGCCAGGTGCTGAGGGCGGCGGTGGCGGAGCTTAGGGAGATGCCGAGGAGTAGGGAGAGGAGCTTCTGCTGCGGCGGAGGCGGCGGAGGAGCCTTCTACGACCCGAAGATAGGCAGGAGGCTGAGCAGGCTCCGCGCCGAGGAGGCCAAGTCTACCGGCGCGAAGGTGCTGGCGGTGGCGTGCCCGTTCTGTAACGTGATGCTCTCGGCTGAGGCCCCCGACCTGGGCCTCGAGGTTAAGGATATAGCCGAGCTGCTGGACGAGGCTGTCGAGGGCAGCGGCGGCGAGTAGCCGTTTCCAGCGGCGACAGCGGAGCCCTCCTCTCCAAGCAGCATTTTACCCTCCACCAGCCGCCTAGGCCGCGCCTGGCCCCTGCGTGGAGAGGGGAGCCGAGGCCTTGCCCCTCAACATAGCCGTCCTAGCGAAGGCCAGCCTGGACCCGAACATGATAAGGACCAGGGGCGACTCCCTCGTAGACATAGAGGCGATGCCGCTCGCCCTCAGCGAGTACGACAAGAACGCCGTTGAGGCGGCGGTGCAGGCCAAGGAGAAGCACGGCGGCAAGGTTTACGTGCTCTCGGTGCTCACCTGGCCCCCCGCCGCCAGGCGGGTCAAGGAGCTTGAGCAGGTGATGAGAGAGGCCCTGGCCATGGGGGCCGACGAGGCCCACGTAGTTGTAGACGAGGCCCTCATACCCGGCGACCCCCTGGCAACCGCGGAGGCCTTCGCAGCCCTCATCCGCAAGCTTGGCCAGGTCGACCTCGTGGTAGCCGGCGAGGCCTCAATGGACATGATATCCTCCCAGGTCGCCGCGAGGGTCGCCGCGCTGCTCGACCTGCCCTTCATAGGCTTCGCCCGCAGCCTCGAGATAGGCGACGGCAGGGTCAGGGCGGTGAGGGACCTCGAAGACAGGCTGGAGACCGTCGAGGCGCCGCTCCCAGCGGTGGTAAGCGTCACCGGCGAAGCCAACAAGCCCAGGATACCAACCCTCATACAGGTGAGGAGAGCCTTCCGCAAGCCCATCAACCGCTACAGCCTAGCCGACCTAGGCCTGGAGCCGCCGGCGAAGCCTGAGCTGGGCGAGATACGCGTGCTAACAGTCTCCCGCAAGAACATAATCCTCGAGGGCGACAACCTGGAGGAGATAGCGGAGAAGCTCATAGACGCCCTCATAAAGGAGGGCGTGATAAAGGCATAGACACGGGCTGGGTGACCGGAGGAGGTGAGCCCTGATGGTGAAGGCGCTCGCGTTCACCATGGAGCCGGGCCTCGTGGCCGAGCTGGCCTCGCACACCCGCCGCCTCGCCGGGGAAGCGGTCCTGGTGGCTCCAAAGGAGGCTGCCTCCAAGGCGCCAGCCGGCGTCTACACCAAGGCCTACATCCTGGAGGCGGGCGACCCCGCGGCCTTCGCGGCTGCCCTCGAGAAGGTATACAACGAGTACAAGCCCGACATAGTGCTAACCATTGCCTCGAAGAACAACACCACCGCGGCCGCGCTGCTCGCCGCCAAGCTCAGGCTGCCAATGCTCACAGAAGCGCTGGAGCCGAGGATAGAAGGCTCCACCCTCACCGCCAAGCGCCGCGTGCTAGGCGGCAGGGCCGAAGCCAGCTACCGCGCCCAGCTCCCAGCAGTGTTATCCCTCGCCAGGGGCGCCGCGGAGCCGCTGCAGGAGGCCGGGGGCGTGGAGGCCCAGCCTCTCGAGGCGCCCCAGCCCAGGGTAACACTGTTGGAGTCCAAGGAGAAGGTTAGGGAGGCCGTAAACCTGGAGGAGGCAGAGATAGTGGTCGGCGTGGGGAGGGGCTTCAGGAGCAGGGAGGACCTCAAGCTCGCGGAGGAGCTCGCCCAGCTGCTAGGCGGCGTGGTGGGAGCCTCGAGGCCTATAGTCGCGGACTACGGGTGGCTCAGCGAGGACCGGTGGATAGGCATCTCAGGGAAGAAGATAAGGCCCAAGCTCTACATAGCGATAGGCATAAGCGGAGCCCCCCAGCACATGGCGGCGGCGATGGACAGCAAGATAATAGTCGCGGTGAACAAGGACAAGAACGCCCCAATATTCCAGTACGCCGACTACGGCGTGGTAGCCGACCTCTACCAGTTCCTACCGGTGCTAATAAAGAAGCTCAGGGAGCGGCTCAACCGCTAGCCCCCCGGGCCTGCAGCTTTCTCAGCTCCTCCTCCCGCAGCACCCTCCTCAGTATCTTCCCCACAGCGCTCTTCGGCAGCTCATCCCTAATCTCAACCATCTTCGGCACCTTATACGGCGCCAAGTGCTTCTTGGCGAACTCTATAACCTCCTCGGGCGTAAGCCTCCCCTTGCACTCGGGCTTCGGGACAACGAACGCCTTAACCCGCTCGCCCACCCTCGGGTCGGGCACCCCTATAACAGCGGCCTCGGCGATGCACGGGTGCATGTAGAGTACCTCCTCAACCTCCCTCGGGTACACGCTGTAGCCCTTGTACTTTATCACATCCTTCTTCCTATCCACAATGTAGAAGAAGCCCTCCTCGTCCATGTAGCCCATGTCGCCTGTGCGCAGCCAGCGGCGGCCGCAGCAGTCGAAGAACACCTTCCGGTTAGCCTCCTCGTCTATATAGCCCTTCATAACCTGGGGCCCGCTTATCACAAGCTCGCCTATCTCCCCGGGCGGCAGCAGCTCCGGCCTCTCCGGGTCCGCTATCGCGGCCAGCGTGCTGGGCACAGGGACGCCTATACTGCCGATCTTATACTTCCTGTATATCGGGTTTATGTGCGTTACCGGGCTAGCCTCGGTCAGCCCGTAGCCCTCCCTGAGCTTGGCTCCGGTGAGCTTCTCGAACTTCTCAGCCACGGCCTTGGGGAGAGCGCCGGCGCCGCTTATACAGACCTCAATGCTGCTCAGGTCGTACTTGCTCACATTTGGCAGGCTCACAATCTTAGAGTATATCGTCGGCACGCCGTGGAAAATGTTTGGCCTATACTTCTCTATGTCGCGGAGTATCCTCTCCAGCTCGAACCTCGCGTAGGCTATAATCGTCGCGGCCCGGTAGAGGCCCACGTGCAGCACGGCCGTCTGCCCATAGATGTGGAACCACGGCAGCACGCCGACCATCACATCCTCGCCCTTCCTCCCCCTCTTCCACCACGAGTCTATCTGAACCACGTTGGCGACGATGTTATAGTGCGTGAGCATGGTGCCCTTGGGCTCGCCAGTGGTGCCGCCGGTGAACATGAGCACAGCCACGTCCTCCCGCGGCTCAACCTTCGCCGGCGCCGCAATCCTCCCATGCTCCCTGAGGAGCGTCCTGAAGTCGGCCACGCGCTCACCGTCGAAGCTTATCCTGGGGGGCTTGGCCTTCAACCGGTAGAGCACAGCCTTGACCCTAGGCAGGTAGTCCTGCACACCAGTGTACACGAGGCCGTCGAGCCTGGCGCCGTGGTTCGAGACGGCGTCGTCAACCTTAGCCTTGAACATGTCGAGGGCGACCAGCACCCTGGCCCCGCTCTTCCTCAGCTGCCGGGCCAGCTCAAACCCGGTGTAGAGGGGGTTAACCGGCGTAACAGTGGCCCCCGCGAGGAGGGCGCCATACATGGCTATGACGAACTGGGGGCTGTTAGGGAGGAACAGCGCCACAACATCGCCCGGCCCCACCCCCCAGCGGCTCCGCAGGGCCTCGGCGAACCTCTCAGCCGCCTCCAACAGCTCCCCATACCTGACCCGCCTACCGTAGAAGATTATCGCGTCACGCCCCGGGAACGCCCGGGCAGAGTCGAGGAGCAGCCTGTAGAGGGGAACCTCCGGAACCTCAACGTCAGCCGGAACACCATCATCGTAGCTGGATAGCCAGGGCCTAGAAGCCACATACTTCTCGAACACCTCCTCCGACGGGGCCCTGCTCCCCCTCCCCCTCTCGCCCGCAACTACAGCCCCAGCCTCCAAGACGCGAACCCCCTCCCTGCCAGCCTCAAGCCCCCCGGCGGCGCCCGGCGCTCCCCTCCCCTCCGGAGGGGCCGCCAGGGGCCTCGGGTGAGGATAATGGTGTGGAGCTGCCGGAGCCTGCGCTCCAGCGTCTCCAGGAGGCGGGGGCTCTATATATAAAAAGCAGCGGCTCCTCCCCCGGGGCTAGCCCTTCGCGGCCTCCAGCATCCTCCTAAGCTTCATCGTCTCGATAACGTTCCCCGTTATACGCAGCTTGCCCCTCATAAACGCGGCCATCGCGTCGAGCTCGCCGGAGAGTATCTTCTTCAGGGTCTCCGGGTCGGTTGAGAGCGTAGCGGTGGGCTTCTCATGCCTCCCCTCGACTATCCTAACCTCGCCGCCAGCTATCTCGATGTAGAACTCGGTGCCGTCGCTGAGGACGAACTGGAAGACCCGGTTCCAGTACTTCATCTCGTCGCCGATCCTCTCCTTAGCCTTCGAGGCAACCTGCTCGAGGAGGCCGCGGAACTCCTCGAAGCCGCTCACGCCCGGGCCACCTCCATGCTGGCGGGCGCCGCCCCACGCTCCGGGGCTTGTGGGTTGAAAGAACCATCGGCCCCCGGGCCTTGGGCTGCTAGAGGATCCTGATATAGGCGTTCAGCAGGAGGAACGCCAGCGGTATGCCGAGCAGGTAGAAGGTTATACAGTCGACTATGTGGCGTAGGAGCCCCGGCGCAGCCGCCGCGGCGGCCGCGATGGCTCCCGCGCGCAGCGGGTAGGTGACTAGTGCGAGTATGAGCCCGGCCACGGCGAGCCAGAATATTGTGTCCTCGTCGGCGCCGGCGGCGATGCCGAATACGGGGTAGAGGAGGAGCCCTCCGGCGACGGTCATCGCCGTGGCGGTCAGCGCTGCGGAGAGCGTGTAGGGCGCGTCCCACCAGGATACCGTGTAGATGGCGGCGGCTGAGATGGCTAGCGTCGCGGCGTAGATGTAGTGTATGAGCCTCTTCCTGTCCACGGCGGCCACCCCCATTAGGGCCCGTCAGACGCCTCCAAGCGCAATGTAACCGGGGACCAGCGGGATTTTAGTGTCTGACCCGTGGGCCCGGCCTGGGCGAGGGAGGGGGGTGCCCCCCGGGTGGCTGGTCGCAGGGTAGCTATAGTAGGCGTCGGACACTCCAAGTATGGTTACCGTAACGATGTGAGCCTCGCGGAGCTCGCGTGGGAGAGCATCAAGCAGGCGCTGGACGACGCGGGGGTGGGCCAGGAGGATATCGAGTTCGTGGTCTACGGCAACGTTGGGGTGTGGAGCAGCGAGCCCCTGCCGGCTGTCGTGATAAACGAGTATGCGGGCCTAACCCCGAAGGGTACGATACGCGTCGAGGCTGCGTGCGCGACGGGGAGCGCGGCGATAAAGCATGGCTACGACATGGTGGCCAGCGGCCAGGCCGACATAGTAATGGTTGTCGGCGTGGAGAAGATGAACGAGTCCCCCACGCCGATAGTAGTCGAGCTGATAGGGAGAGCGGGCAACTACTTCTGGGAGTTCGAGAACTTCGGCCTAACCTTCCCAGGCTACTACGCCTTCTACGCCACCGCCTACATGGCCAGGTACGGGGCCACCGAGGAGGACCTCTGCAGGGTCGCGGTGAAGAACCACTACTACGCGGCGAGGAACCCGAAGGCCCACTTCCCAAGGGAGATAACCCTGGAGCAGTGCATGCAGAGCCGCTACATAGCCTGGCCCTTCAAGCTCTACGACTGCAGCCCCATAAGCGACGGCTCCGCCGCGGTTATACTGGCGAGCGAGGAGGTAGCCAAGAAGCTCACCGACACCCCCGTCTGGATAAAGTCGATAGGCGTGGCTAGCGACACCTCCAACATAAGCAGGAGGCCCGACTTCCTCCTACGCCGCGGCGTGAGGAGAGCGGCGGAGATAGCGTTCAAGAGGGCCGGGATACCCCTCGAGGAGAGCTACCGCTACATAGACGTGGCGGAGGTCCACGACGCGTTTACCATAGCCGAGATACTCAGCTACGAGGAGCTGGGCTTCGCCAGGCCAGGCGAGGGCTACCTGCTCGCAAGAGAGGGGCAGACCTACATAGGCGGCAGAATACCCGTCAACGTGAGCGGCGGCCTCAAGGCCAAGGGCCACCCGCTCGGCGCCACCGGCGTGGGCATGGCGGTTGAGCTTGCTAACCAGCTGAGGGGCGAGGCCGACAGGGGGCGCCAGGTCCCGGTCAAGCATGGGGTCGCGGTGGCCAACAACGTGGGCGGCACCGGCCACTACGCCTACGTGATAGTTTACAGCCTCAACCCCTAGCCCCTGCCCGCGCACCGCGTGGTGTGGCAGTGTAGGGCTGCCCTGAGGGGGTGGCGGCCGTGTCTCAGAGCCAGAAGAAGGCGATGGAGGAGTACATGAAGCAGGTTGAGCAGTTCGTTGAGGAGGTTAAGAAGAGCACCGGCCTCCCCCTTGTCCCGGACCAGAAGACGGGCGCGGCGCTCTGGTACGATCAGAGGGAGCTGAGAATAAAGTACACGATAAGCGTCGAGAGGATAAGGAGGTTCTTCGAGGGCCTAGCAGAGGGCAAGGTGTACGCTACAAGGTGCAAGCACTGCGGCACTGTCTACTTCCCGCCGCAGGCCGACTGCCCGAGGTGCAGGCGCAGCGACATGGAGTGGGTCGAGATAAAGGGTGAGGGCGAGCTGCTCACCTACACGGTGATATACACGAAGCCGGCGAGCTTCGCCCACTACCCAGACTACGCGGTGGGCATAGCCCACTTCCCCGACCCCGGCGTCAACGTGCTGGCCTGGATAAGCGAGAACGACCCCAAGAAGCTGAGGGTGGGCATGAAGGTCCGGCTGAAGGTCGTCAGGAGGCAGCCCGAGAACTACCTCACCTACGAGCTGGAGCCCGTGGGCGATGGCGGGGAGTCCTAGCGGCCAACCCCTCTTTAAACTCTGGCTGGGCCGCGACCTCCTTTACCCTGCCCTCCCCGGGGTAGCCTACCCCGCTTCCTGACGGAGCGAGGGAGGGCCGGCAGCCATGGTGTTCCCCTTCACCTCCATAGAGGACTTCAAGGTTGAGCTGACCGAGGAGCATGAGCTGTTCAGGAAAGCGGTGAGGCAGTTTGTGGAGCAGTACCTTGAGCCGGTAGCGATGGAGATAGAGAAGACCGACAGGATACCCGACGAGCTCTTCGAGAAGGCCCGGGAGCTGGGCCTCTTCGGCGTCGGCATACCCGAGGAGTACGGCGGCCAGGGCGGCGGCCATGTGATGGAGGCCATACTGATGGAGGAGCTTAGCAGGGTCAGCCCCGCCTTCGGCACTGCTGTAGCGGTAAGGGCCCTGTTCACAACGCCCATACTCCTCTTCGGAACCGAGGAGCAGAAGAGGAAATACGTGACCCCCGTGGCTCGGGGCGAGAAGTTCGCAGCCCACGCCAACACCGAGCCGTGCTGCGGCAGCGACGTCGCAGCCATACAGACCAGGGCCAGGAGGGTGAACGACCACTACATTATAACTGGCAGGAAGATATTCATCACGGGCAGCGACAAGGCTGACTACTTCGTCGTCTCCGCCAGGACGAGCCCGCCCAAGGAGGGGAAGCGCTGGTGGGGCATCACCGTCTTCATAGTTGAGAGGGACACGCCCGGCCTCAAGGTGGGCCAGCGCTTCAACGTCATGGGCCTCCGCGGCGAGAGGCCCCACGAGGTAATCCTCGACGAGGTCAAGGTACCCGCCGAGAATGTTGTAGGCAAGGTGGACGAGGGCTTCAAGGTCATCGTTACCACCTACGACCACACCCGCGTCGGCATAGCGGCGCAGGGCGTGGGCATAGCGCAGGGCGCGTTCGAGAAGGCGCTCAACTACGCGCTCCAGCGCCAGGCGTTCGAGAGGCCGATAATAGCCTTCGAGGGGGTAGCCTTCAAGATAGCTGACATGCTGACGATGCTGGAGGCGGCGAGGCTGCTCACCTACTGGGCCGCCACGCTGGCCGACCGTGGGGACAGGAGGTTCATCATAGCGGCCAGCATGGCTAAGACCTTCGCGACCGAGGTGGCCGAGAAGATAGCAAACATGGCGATAAAGATACACGGTGGCGTGGGCGTAGACATGGAGACCGGCGTGGAGCGCTACCTGCGCGACGCGATAATAACCACCATCTACGAGGGCACAAACGACATACAGCGCGCCACGATAGTCAGGCAGCTGCTCCGCGACGTCTTCGGCGTCAAGCTGAGCCTCGCCTAGACCCCGGGAGAGCCGCGGGAGGCCAGCTAGACGCGTGTAAGGCGGAAAAACCCGGGGGCCCGGGCGGCCGCACCTCCTTTTCACACTTTTCACAAGCCGGGCTAGGATGCTAGCCCTGCTCCACTATCTCGCATGTGTCTGCCTTAACCAGGAACCACTTGCTCTCAGGCTTCACCATCATCTCAAGCCCTTCTCCGGTTACGAAGACCCCCGGTGATATGTCGCATATCTTCGGCAGCCTCGCCACGTGTATTATGCTCCCATTGGGCATCTGGAGCACTGCCAGCTCGTCGTTGGCGAGCAGCACCTTACCCTCGAAGCTCACTGTGGGCCTCTCCCAGGGCATGAGCGGCTGGACGCCCTCCGGCACCGGGTGGCAGACGCTGCACTCGCGCTGAAGCTCCTCCTGGAACTTGGCCATCATATTCTGCTGCATGTCCGCCTGGGCCGTGACGGTTTCGGTAACAGTCTCTGTGACGGTCTCCGTCACAGTTTGGGTCTGTGTCACGGTAACTGTCCTCGCCGCCCCGCCCGCCTGCGTCACCGTGACTGTCCGCGTGACAGGCTTCTCAACAGTCACCGTCTCGGGGCCACCTGTGGCTGAGAGTGTGTAGCCGAGCAGGCCCGCGGCCAGGGCGGCCGCCACGACCATCACGGCTATCTTCGCGTCCACCTTACCCCACCTCCATCCAGGCCTCTCGCTTTCCGCCGTGGGTCTAGGGTGTGGTTGGGGCTGGGATAGCAGGCTTGCTCACGACTTGTATCGACGAGTCGTCTATAGCGATTGGCAGCGCTGTGGCCGGTGACACCCTGGACAGTACCCGTGTGTCACCTGGTAGGCCCCGCTTTTATACCGGGGGCATGGTGGAGCTATACTGGTGGAGCGGCGTCCGAAGGGGTGGCAGCGGTGGCGGAGAGGATCAAGACTATAACCGTGGTCGGCGCGGGCACGATGGGTCACGGTATAGCTGAGGTCGCCGCGGCGGCCGGCTACAAGGTCTACCTGGCGGATATCAACAGGGAGATACTCGAGAAGGCCCTGGAGAGGATAAGGTGGAGCCTTGGCAAGCTCTACGAGAAGGGCCAGCTCCGCGAGCACCCCGACACTATAATAGAGAGGATAACCCCGGTGGTCAGCCTCGACGAGAAGGGTGGGTACAGTAGGGAGTTCGCCGAGGTGCTCGCCAAGACTGACTTCATGATAGAGGCTATACCGGAGAGGCTTGAGCTGAAGCAGCAGCTGTTCGCATTCGCCGACGAGCATGCGCCGCCCCACGCTATACTGGCGACCAACACGAGCAGCCTGCCGATAACCGAGATAGCGGCTGCGACTAAGAGGCCGGAGAAGGTTGTTGGTATGCACTTCTTCAACCCGCCGCCGTTGATGCCGCTGGTCGAGGTGATTAAGGGGGAGAAGACCAGCGACGAGACAGTCGCCGTCACCGTGGAGCTGGCTAAGAGGATGGGCAAGCAGCCGGTGGTTGTCAGGAAGGATGTGCCGGGCTTCATTGTGAACAGGATACTCGCGAGGATAATGAACGAGGCGTGCTGGACTGTGGCACGCGGCGAGGCCAGTATAGTGGAGGTGGACTCGGCGCTCAAGTACAAGCTGGGCCTGCCGATGGGGCCCTTCGAGCTCGCCGACTATAGTGGGATAGACGTGTTCTACTACGTGTTCGAGGCTATGACGCAGCGGGGCTTCAAGGCCCACCCGTGCCCCCTGATAAAGGAGAAGTTCGAGCGGAAGGAGTGGGGTGTCAAGACCGGCAAGGGCTTCTACGAGTACCCCGAGCCGGGGAAGTATGTGAGGCCCAGCATACCCAGGGAGGCGGGCGAGAAGGTTGACCCGCTCCCAATCATAGCGCCCGGCATAAACGAGGCGGCGTACCTGCTGCGGGAGGAGGTGGCCACGAGGGATGATATCGACAAGGCTGTTAAGCTCGGGCTGGGCTTCCCGAAGGGCATCCTCCAGATGGCAGACGAGTTCGGCATTGACAAGGTTGTAGAAGCGCTGGAGAAGCTGCGGGAGAAGACGGGCTGGGAGGAGTACGAGCCGGACCCGCTGCTGCGCAGGATGGTTGAGGAGGGCAGGCTCGGCGTCAAGACCGGCAAGGGCTTCTACGAGTACGGTAAGGTCGAGGAGCGCCGGCTGAAGACGCTGCTGGTACGGCTGGAGCCGCCGATAGCGTGGATAGTGTTGAACCGCCCCGACAAGCTGAACGCGATAAGCCCGGAGATGCTCTCCGAGCTGTCGAGGGTGCTGGACGAGCTGGAGGAGGATGAGAGGATACGCGTGCTGGTGGTGACCGGGGAGGGCAGGGCGTTCAGCGCCGGCGCCGACGTGACGGCGTTCATGGGGATAACCCCTGTGAAGGCTATGGTATACTCGAGGAAGTTCCAGGAGGTCCTCTTCAAGCTCGAGTACTACACGAAGCCGGTGATAGCGGCATTGAACGGCTACACGCTCGGCGGCGGCCTCGAGCTGGCGATGGCTGCAGACTTCAGGTTCGCCAGTGAGACCGCGGTGCTGGGCCAGCCGGAGATAAACCTGGGCTTCATCCCCGGCGCGGGAGGGACGCAGAGGCTGCCCAGGCTGGTCCCCCTGAGCAAGGCTAAGGAGCTGATATACACTGGGGACATGATACCCGCCCAGGAGGCGGCGAGGATAGGGCTTGTGGACAGGGTGGTGCCCCCGGAGAGGCTCGAGCAGGAGGTCAGGCAGTTCGCGCTGAAGCTCGCGGAGAAGCCGCCGCTGGCCCTCATGGCCGCGAAGTACGCTATACAGCTGGGCCGCGAGGCCCCAATATGGGCGGGGATGGCGCTGGAGAGCAGCCTCTTCGGCCTGCTCTTCAGCACCGAGGACGTCATAGAGGGGGTGACGGCGTTCCTGGAGAAGAGGCGGCCCAAGTTCAAGGGCCGCTAGCCACACGCCCACCCCCCTTTTCGAGGAGGCCGCAGCCCCTCCCCGGGGTCCGCGCCGGCTCCAGGGCTCCCTGCTTCTCCGACCCTCCCCCCGGCCCTGGTGTCTGCCTTGAGGGGCCTGACGGTCTTCATCCTGGCAGGCGGCGAGGGGAGGAGGTTCGGCGGCGACAAGCTGGTCGCCCTCGTCGACGGGGAGCCGGGTATCTCGAGGGTTGTGGAGGCGGCCTGGCGGGCGGGGGCCGGGGAGGTCCTCATCTCGACGCGCAGCGTCGAGCGGTGCAGGCTCTACCTCTCCCTCGCGGAGGCCTCGGGCTGC
>JAADFC010000050.1 GCA_013153105.1 Thermoproteota archaeon | reverse complement strand
GCGCCCCGCGGGTTCAACCCTGCAGGGCCTCCTGTTCCCTCTGCATCTCCTCGTACCTCTTTATCCACTCCTCGACAACATCGTAGCCGAAGAGTTCCATGAGCAGCTTGCGCCCCTCCGGGGTGACACGCCGGGGATCCCACGGCGTCTCCAGGTCTAGCTCCACCTCGACGTCCTTGAGCTCGGGGACGTGCTGGCGGACCGCTTCCTCGGCCATGTAGGCTATCTGCATTGTTACTGGGCAGCCGGGGGCGGTGACGCCCAACCGTATCTTCGCCTTTAGATCATCAGTGACCTCTATCGAGTAGACGAGGCCTAGGTCGTACACGTTCACCGGTATCTCCGGGTCGTAGACGGTCTTCAAGGCCTCTATGATCTTCTGCTTTATCTTCTCCTTGTCGACCTTGGATTCCCCGGAGCCTGCCTGGGCCCCCTTCTCCGCCACGGCTTGTATCACCCCGTTAAAGACGGGTCCGCCCAGGGTCAATATAGTCGGCGTAGCTCCCCCCTCATCGCTTGTCACGCGCGGACCTCTGGGTCAGGGCCAGCGTCGCCAGATACGCCAGGAACGGCGCCGCGGCCACAAAGCCTATCGAGGCGTAGAGCGCGGCCCCGCCCTCTCTGGCGGTGTAAATGACCGCGGCCAGCCCCACAGCCGCGAGGGGGACGAGCAGCAGGTTATAGATCAAGGCTAGCCTGCGGAACCCCGTCTCACCCTCCAACGCTCCCAGCCTCCTCAAGCAGTCTGTCCAGCTCCTCCAGCACCCTCCTAGCCTTGGACTCGGCCTCCCCGCAGCTCTCCGCCGAAGCCATAACCCGAACCTCTATCACAGGCTCGTTGACCTCATGTCCCTTCGGGTGGCTCTTAGTATAGCAGTCGCTGCAGGCCCTCGCAGCCCTCCGCAGCAGGGGCGCCAGACTAGACTCTGGAATGCCACGGTACACTTTCGCGGCCTCCCTAACACAGAGCCCCGGCAGAATGGGCTTCAATGCCTCCACTACATAGCTTTCAAACATAGCTTTCATCTCAGCCGGCACGCCCGGCAGTGCGAAGACCTGGGCGCGCCCCAGCCAGAGGTGGGCCCCCGGCGCGGCGCCCACCGGGTTCGGTATCGGCCGCGCGCCCGCCGGCAGCCAGGCCATCTTCACACGTTCACGTGTAAGGCCGTAGCCCCTGGCCCGGTAGAACCTCTCAACCATGCGGAGCGCCTCCGGGTGCAGCACGAGGGGCCTACCCGCAGCCAGCGCGAGACCCTCCATGGTCATGTCGTCGTCGGTGGGCCCCAGGCCGCCGGTTGAGACAACTATATCAGCCGCGGCTGCAGCCTCACGGAACGACTGCGCTATATCGTCAAGGTCGTCGGCGACAGTCACTATCCTCCTAACCACCGCCCCCAGCAGGGTCAACCTCTCGGCAAGCCAGGATGCGTTAGTATTAACTATCCTCCCAACAAGGAGCTCATTGCCTATAGTGAGTATCCACGCCCTAGGCCGGTACAGGGCGGCGGCCACCTCCAACGCTTCCCACGCGCGCAGTGCCCCACTGCCGAGGCAGCCGGCGGCTAAGTGAGGCGAGCCTATAGAACCCCCAGCCTGTGCAGCCCGGCTCCCGGCGCGCCGCCCCCCGGACGGCCCCGCGGCACGGGGCCCCCGGATGAAGGGCGGGGACTTGCCCTCCGCACCGCAGCTCCTAAGGGTGAAGGCCTCCCGGATCAGGAATGGCGTCCTCGGGGAGAGGCTAGAAGAGCAGGCGTAGCACACCATCCTTCAACGGCGGCTCTATGTCGAATGTGTAGCGTACCTCCACGTACTCCCTCCTATACTCCGTGACTTCCCTCGCCACCCTCTTCGGGTCCTCACGGTCTATGAGCACTCTCTTCATGAACCTGGCTATGTCCCTCATGTTGTCCTCCTTCATGCCGAACCTTGTCATCTCCTGGACGCCCAGCCTGAGCCCGCTGGGGTCCTTTATCGCGTCGGGCGGGTCGTAGGGCAGCAGGTTCTTGTTCGTAATTATGTTGGCCTCCTCTAGGAGCGTCGCAGCCTTCGCCCCTCCCCCCTGGGGCCGGACATCCACGACCACTTGGTGGCTGCGCGTATACCCCAGGTGTTCGCCCAGGACACGGAAGCCCTCAGCCGCCAGCGCCTCGGCCAAGGCCTTAGCGTTGCGCACAACCTGGTCGGCATAGGCCTCTCCATAGTATTTCATCTCGGCGGCTGTCACAGCCAGCGCGGGGAGCCTATGGAGGTGATGGTTGCTCACGAAGTAGGGGAATATGGCCCTCCCTATACGCTTGAAGAGCTCCCTGTCCCTGGACGCTACGATTCCCCCCTGCGGCCCCGGGAAGGTCTTGTGGGTTGAGGCGGTCATTACATCTGCCCCGTGGTCCAGCGGGTTGCGCCACCGCTTACCCACTATGAGGCCCAGGACGTGTGCAGCGTCGTAGACAACTCTGGCTCCCACAGCGTGCGCGGCCTCGGCTATCTCGCGGACCGGGTGGGGGAACAGGTAGACGCTCCCCCCTAGCACCACGAAGCTCGGCCGAACCTCTTCTATCATCTTCACCGCGCGGTCGACGTCTACGTTCATGTTCTCAGCGTCGTAGGGCATCTCTATATGCTCGATGCAGAGGGCGCCGAGAGTCCCGAACTTAGTGTGGCTCACATGTGCGCCAGCCTGAACCGGCGCTATGAGCGCCTTGGAGTTGCAGGGGGCGAGTACGCGGAATACGGAGGCGTTCGCGGTCGTCCCGCTTATCGGGCGCGGGTCAACCTCGGCCCCCAGCAGCTCGCCCAGCAGCCTGGCAGCCCTCACCTCGACCTCGTCAACATACCGGGTACCCTGGTAGTAGCGCTTGAACGGTTTACCCTCCGCGTACCGGTGCATCATATCGCTAACATAGGCCGCCTCCGCAAGCGGGCTCATAACATTCTCGCTTGCTATCAGGTTAATGGTCTCGAAACGGCGCCACCGGTTGTGCATTAGCGTGAAGCGCAGCACCTCAGCGGCCTCCGGCGGGAGGCCACCCATCACATCCTCCCAGTAGCCCACAGCAGAGCCACCATGTACCCTCCACGGCTCCAGGAGCTAAAAAGCGGGGACAGCCCAAGGGGCCCGCTAGGCCTCGGCTGCGGCGACGGCGCCGCGCCGCGCCGCCATTAGACGCTTAGCCTCCTCCACCAGCTGCTCAACCATGTTGTACGTGAAGGGGAACCCAACGCGGTCCTCGTTCCTTCTGAGCAGCCAGTAGGCCTCGAGGACACTGTTCCACTCGCTGCTCCGCTCGAGGAGTAGGCTGAGCGCCTGCTCGAACGCCTTCTCAACCATAGGGTTTACCCAGCGCCCCCCACGGCTTTCCACGCCGCATACCCGGAGAGTATTCCGGAGTGGAGCTTGCCGCTCTAGTATGCTGCGCGCCCCAGAGTACTACCGTCGGCTCCCGTCTTCCCCGCCTGCCTTCCCCGCCTGCGTTTCCGCGGCTTTGGTGTGGCGGGTTACGCGGGCCCGGGGGTTTTGGGGGGAGGGGCGCCACCGTCCACTGGATACTTCCGGTCGGGGGTGTCTCCGTGTCCGCAGCCCTGAGCGGGGGCTTCCACACGGTAGGCGTAGACGCTGCCCTAAACCTGGACCTGGAGCCCACGCCCATAGACGCGGAGATAACCATCTACGGCTCCCTCGACCCGGACACAGAGGAGGCCATAGCCAACGCGCGCGAGGCGGCGCGCAGGCTCCGCGAGGAGTACGGTGTAGACGTGATAGTGGCCCCGAGCATAGTCTACTGGGGCTCCGGCCACATGTTCGAGACGACACCGGCCGTCTACGTCAACGGCCGTCTCCTGGCCAGAGGGAGGCCCCCTACGGTAGAGGAGATAGTTGAGGCCGTCGTAGCCCTCCTGGGTAGTGAGCCCCGCGAGCCCGGGGCCCCCCTGCCCCTAGGCGGGGGAGGCGACCGCGAGGCCGAAGCCGCCGCCGCAGTCTGGTAGGAGCCTCAGTCTCGCCCCCTGCTTTGGCGGCTCAACGCCGCTCCTAGCCGCCAGCGCCTCTGCGGTCATGGTAGAGGCCCTGCAGGCTGCTTCGACCCGGCCGGCTCCCCGGAGCCTCGCGTAGATGTAGAAGGCGGTGAACATGTCGCCCGCCCCAACCGTGCTCTCAGCCTCCACGCGAGGGGGCGTGCAGAGGTAGCAGCCCAGAGCAGGGTCCCAGCCGACAAGCCCGGCGGAGCCGAGTGTAGCCATGACGTGCAGCCTGCCGCCAAGCAGCCGCTGCGCCGCCAGCACGTCGCCGGCATCCTCGAGGCTTAGCTTGACAGCGTCTACACCATCGAGCATAGGCGGGGGATAGCGGAGCGCCTCCAGCCGCCCCCTATGACAGCTGCGGAGGAAGCCCTGCATGTCCACGGCCACGAGTGGGTAGACACGCGAGACCACGGCGGCGTCCTCGAAGGAGACCTCGCACGCCACCGGGGACACCAGGGCGGCGTCAGCCTCGGGGAGCCTGAGCCTGCACCGCCGGGGAGGCTCGACTAGAACGCTGCTCCTCACATCACCCTCCTCCTCGTGCTTGAATACTGCGCGGCAGCCGGCGGCGCCCGGGACAACTTCGACGCCTAGGCCCAGGAGCCGGAAGCCTTGCCCAGCATAGAAGGCGGGGCCCCCAGGCTGCACTGCGCCCCTGATAAGGTCCAGGGTTTCCGCCGAGAAAACTGCGAGGCGCGGAACGGGGCTACTCCTCTTCCTCCGGCTCACCCTCCTCCTCGCCCTCCTCTCCAGCGCGCTCCACTGCTATCCGCTGAGCCTCGAAGCGCCGAGCATGAGAGTAGATGTGGAACACGTAGTCCTTGACTGTGAAGAGGTAGGTTGCCCGCTCGCCGAGCCCGCAGATGGGGCACGCGTAGACTCCGGTCACGCGGTCGCGCAGAGCCTTCAGCCTGATACCGCGGTACTCTACGACCACCTCCTCCCACTGCGGCTCCCACTGGAGCGCCATGCGATCATCCTCGCGGCTACCTGGAGGCCAGCGCGGCGCGGTACTCGCTGTAGAGGCTCCTTAGGCGTGCTCTCCACGGCTCCAGGCCCTGGGGGGTGTCCGGGTAGCCGCGGTAGTGCTCCCTAACCTTCTTCATGTACTCGGCCACGATGCGGAGCTTCGAGAGCAGGCTGGGCCGCCCCAGGCCTCGGAGTATGATGCCGGCCTTCTCCAGTATGGATATCTTGATTTCACCCTCGGTGCTCGTGTAGTAGACGTCCTGCTCGGGTATAAGCCGCTTCTCCATGCCGTACCTTATATCCTCGTTCGGCAGGCTCTGGAGGAATATCCGGAACACGTCCAGCGCAGCCTGCCGTGCGCCTATAGCGTTCATATACGCCTTATTCAAGCTCCACAGGGCGGCCTCGTCAAAGCGGCCAGCATTGTAGGCTTCCTCGAACGCGTTCGCAGCGAAGAAGGCGGCGCGGAAGGCGTACCCCATGCCGCCGCCGTGGAGGGGGTTGACAGTGTAGCCTGCATCGCCTATAACAATCACGCCAGGTCCGACCATGGTGTCTGATGGCCTCCTAGTGGGGAGCGGCGCGCCAGCAGCGTTCTCGACGTGGAACCTCTTCTGGAACAAGGGGTGTCTCGAGACAAGCTTCCTGTACAAGCTAGTCGGGCTCGGGTGCCCCCGGCCACCCTGGACGCCGAGTCCCGCGTTAACCTTCGTCTTAGACTCGGGGAAGTACCACCAGTACCCGCCAGGCGCAATCTCCTGGTCTATGTATATCCTTATTATATCTGGCTCCTCAACCTCATAGTCCTCATAGGCTATTATCTCCCTGTAAGCGATATTGGTGTCCGTGGGCTCGATATCCTCGGCTACGGGCCAGCCGCGCGGCAGCTTCTTCCGTATAACCCTCGAGAACCCTGTCGCCTCCACAACCACGCTGGCGCGGTACTCCTTCACCGTGTCGCCCTCGCGCACCTTTATGCCCACAACCCTGCCGCCCTCGATGATGGGGGCGAGGATGAAGCTTCGAAGCTTCACCTCCGCGCCCCTGGCTATGGCCTCCTTGACAAGCCACTCGCCCATAGCCCTCCGGTCGATTATGTAGCCCTCACCGCGTATACGATAGCGGGTGGTCTCGCCGGGAGAGTAGATGTCGATACCATGCACAACATTCTTTATGACACGGCCCGGCAGCGGCGGGAGGCCGGCCTCGCGCGGGTGGTGGGCGCCTATCGCGTCGCCGCAAGGCTTGCCCCAGAAGTCCTCCCAGCCGCGCATGTCCACGCCTAGAACGCGGAAGCCGCGCTTGGCTAGATGGTAGAGCAGGGGCGCCCCAGCGGGCCCGAGCCCTGCGACTATGACGTCGAACTTCTCCAAGGTGTCCACATCCCCCAAGTGGCAGGTTGAGGGGGTTCGCCTCTGTCAAACCCCGGCCAGCCCGGCAGTATTTCAGCGTAGGCGCAGCCGCCCCTCCAGAGGTCGGCTGCCCACAGGTGTGGCTCCACATTCCATAGGTATATGTAGAAGCGGCCACCCATCAGCCTGCCTCTGGGAGGTCCAGAGGACACCGGGAGGTGAGCGGCATGTCCTTCTTCTGGAGGAGGAGGATAAGCGACATATTCCGTGAGATAGAGGAGATGCTCGAAGAGCTGGAGGAGATGGCCCTCTCCTCTCTTGAACGCTACGCGGCTATGCCGGCCGCTGAGGTGCGCGGCCCAATAGTGTACGGCGTGAGGATAACCATTGGCCCCGACGGCAGGCCCGTGATAGAGGAGTTCGGTAACGTGAAGAGGGTCGGCAGGAAACCCGTCATAGAGGAGACCATGGAGCCCCTGGTCGACGTTATAGACGAGAAGGACCGCGTAGTCGTGGTAGCTGAGATACCTGGCGTCGAGAAGGAGGATATAGATGTGAGGGTCAAGGATGGGAAGCTGATCATAAGGGCTAAGGGCCGCGAGAAGAAGTACTATAAGGAGATAAAGCTGCCGCCCGGTGTCAAGCCTGAGACCGCGAAGGCCCGGTACAAGAATGGTGTGCTCGAGGTCGTCATAGAGAAGGAGCGGAAGGAGGAAGAGGAGCGCGAGGAGGGCGGCATAAAGGTCAAGGTTGAGTAGCCCTCAGCCCGGTGCGACTATGTAGCCTAGCCTCTCAAGCTCCTCCCTCGACACGGGCTCCCGTCTAGCTTTTTCCGAGGCGACCGCGCTCACTCCCTCGGGGTCAACTATCACCAGCGTGAACTGCCTCCTCCCCTCCTTGGCCTCCTCTATCGCTCTACGGTTCTTCTCGCAGGCCTCCCGGTCCGCCTCGGGGTCCCGGCACGCGGCCTCCAGGGCTTCTAGGAAACGATCGAGCACGCCTTCAACGGTGGTTATGTAACCCTGCGCTGCGGGGCCGGGCCTGGCTTCGAGGCCCAGCTCGGGTACAAGCACGGTGGCGCTTGAGGACACAACCACCAGTGCGTTGAGGTCCTCCGGCTTCTGGACCGGGTAGACTATCTTGCTAGGCCCACGCGCCTCGGCGAGCCTCGCGTCGCTGTAGCGGTACCCGCATGCTGTGCATTTCCCCGTGGAGATTATTACCTTGCCCAGCATTGGCACCTCGTAGATATACTCCTCGACACGCAGCGTCTCCCTGCCGCAGACGGGGCAGCGGACAACGTACTCCCCTATCTTCCTCGGCCCCCTCTCCTCGCCCAAGGCACCCACCGTGCCCTCATCCGCTGGCCCGGGGAGGCTTGGTTAAGACGGCCGCGCCACCCGCCAGCAGTACTACCATCCTGACAGGCTACCCTGCCTCCACTGCGGCCAGCGGCTCTCAAGCCTGGCGGACGTCACTGGACCCAACGCCCTCCGCTCCGGGCCGGGGAGGGTCACGTTTAAGCGTAGGCCGGCCCGCCACATCTCGTTGAAGCGTCTTCCAGCTGGTGGATTGGAAAGCCACGTGGTGGCATGGTATGGGCGGTGGTGACTCGAAAGGGTTTGACATCATAGTCTCCTCGCCCAAGAAGGTTGTCAGCATTAAGCTCGAGGTAGAGCTGATACACGAGATAGACGCGGTCTGGCAGAAACTGGGATACAGGAGTAGGAGCGAGTTCCTGCGCGAGGCTATACTCTACTTCCTCCAGGTGGCACCCAGGCTCAAGGCAAGCATGGAGAAGCCCCCCGACGCGCCGGGACCCGAGGAAGAGGTTGACGAGGGGGAGGAGGCCCTCCCCGAAGAAGCCTAGGTTCTCCCTTGGGTTCAGCTCTCCCGGGAGGTTTTACGCTCCTTCTCTATGGCCTCAAGCAGCCTCTCCAGCTCCTCCTTGAAGGTTTTCGCGCACTCTTCGAAGTCGTGTATTATCCTCTCTATAACCCTCCGGGGGTCCTGGACGAAGTACTTGTAGCGTGGCCTCCCCACTCGGCTCCGCTGCTCCCTGGTCCGCTGGACGAAGCCTATCTCGACGAGCTTGCTGAGCCCCCGGTTTATAGTGGCCTTGCTCAGGCCCAGCTTCTGGACCAGGTCGTCCACGGTGTACTCGCCGCCCCGGAGCAGGGTGAAGAGGATTATCGCGTCGGTCTCGCTGAGGTCGTAGCAGAACCTAAGGGCCTCGACTATAGCCGCCTCCCTCCCGGTGGGCAGGCGTATACGGGTCTCCGCCAGGCTCTCCATGGCCCTGCGGCACCTCCCCTGGGGCCTGCGGGTGTATACATCCATAAAATCATATGCTAAGATACAGCGATAAAATGTTTTACTGGTATATATAAGCTCTACCCCCCGACCACCGCTGAGACAACGCGGGGGGTGACGTACTCCTCGAGGAACGCGGCCGCGAGAAGCAGCAGCAGCACCGGGTAGAGCAGGCCCAGACAGCGGGCCGCGAGGCGCTCGAAGCTGAAGCCTCCCCGGTAGATGCTGCGGGCGCACTGGAGGCCGCCGCCCGCGGCCAGCATGTAGGCGGGCAGCTCAACTACGCCGTGCGGCAGCAGCGCGGCCAGGAGCAGGCCGGCACCGTGCTCGGGCAGGAAGACGCTCGCCAGGCTCCCGAGAACGTAGCCGTTGAAGGCAAGGAGCATTACACCCGGCAGAACGAGTAGGGAGCCAAGCTCCAGCAGTACGGCGAACGCGGCGTTGTTGGCGTACATGACAGCGGCGGAGGCCAGGCCATGTAGGCTGGTCAGGTAGCCGAGCCCCCGCTGCACCTCTTCAACCAGCCTCTCCGACGGGGCAATGTAGCCTAGAAGAACACCCAGAAAGTAGGCCGCAGCAGCCACAGCGGCGTATACGGCTAGCCCCCCTTCGGCATCCCCCACGCCGGCAACACCTCCGAAGCCCGGGGTGTGCACGCCGAGAGGCCCTAGCAGATATCCCTCCCGCACTCCTCCCGGGGATGCCTGGGGGGTTGAGGAGCGATTCCGGCACTGAGGGAGGAGCCGCGTTTCCCGGTGATGTGCCGTGTGAGGCCCGACCCCCGCAAGTCTTAGGGTTGGTGCGCCGGGGCCCTCGCGCGGCCGGCGGCTGTGATGACGCCCCTACCAGCTTCACGGTGCGCGCGGAGCCCCGTAGTTGAGGGGGATGGCGTGGTGGTCCTTCGCTGAGCCGCTATAGCCGCCCGCGGGAGGCAGGCCCTGCAGCTGGTGCCGGAGGGTTGGCGGCTGGTCTCGTATATGCGGACGGTCATGTCCACAGCAACCCTGTTTCAGGATTGGGGGCCGAGGAGATAGGGAAGAGGTTCGCATCGGCAGGCGGGTGGTTCATGGCCCTCGTGATACTCCCGCCGTGGCATTATGGGATAAGCCCGCGGGGCCTCGACGACTACAAGCGGGCTGTGGAGGTCTTCCTATCCGAATGCCGCAGGCTGCGGCAGCACGTCCCGCGCGTGGCCTGCTTCGCAGGGTTCCACCCGGCGGAGGTGGACAAGCTCACAGCCAAGGGGATGAAGCTGGAGGACGCGCTGCAGCTGGGGCTGCAGGTTGTCGACTACGCGGCAGGCCTCTGCAGGGACGGCGTGCTCGACGGTATAGGCGAGGTGGGCAGGCAGCACTACAAGACGACGCCGGAGAGGCTGGCTGCGGCGACCTCGATAATGGTTCGGGCGCTGGAGCACGCGCGCGACCATGGGTGCATACTGCATCTACACCTGGAAAACGCGGGGCGCGCAACCGTAGACACGGTCGAGGTCCTCCGCGCCGCTATAGGAGCGCCTCGGGGGAGGATACTCTTCCACCACGCGAGCTCGAAGGTGGCGGCGAGGGCGGCCGAGCTAGGGTACCCCGCCACGGTGCCCGGGAAGCGGGAGCAGCTCCTCGCGGCCCTGGACGCGGCTGGGCCCAGCTTCATACCAGAGTCGGACTACATAGACGACCCGCGCAGGCCATGCGTGTCAAGCTGCCCCTGGGAGATGGTGGAGAGGCAGCGGAGCCTCCTCGAGGAGGGCCTCGTGGATGAGGAGACCCTCTACAGGATAAACGTGGACAACGTAGTGAAACTGTACGGCGTCGAGCCGCCCTAGACGTGGCGGCCGCCGCTGGGGGATACGGCCAGCACGCGCAGAGCCTCCTCCCTGTTGAGCTTCGTAGCAACCATATAGCTCTCCGATATCCTCCGGAGGTCCGGGTTGTTCCCGTATATCATCACCGTGTAGAGGCGCGCCTTCGCTGCGGCGAGGCTCGAGCGGAGCATCTCAACGGAGACGCGGTCCTCACCATCAGTTATCAACACTATGTCCGAGGGCTTGTTCCGCGTGTTCGAGTTACGTATATCCTCCAGCGCGACCATTATGGCCCGCGTTATGTCCGTCCCGCCGTTCGCGCGGACGCGTGCAACATACTCTAGAAGCTTGGCGACATCCTTCCCCCTCACACGCCTAGGTATATGAAGCGGAGGATACGGCACGCTGTCGAAGAACCTTAGGTAGAACTCCCTCCTCTCCCTCGCCGCCCTCTGCGCGAGTGCAAGAGCTACAGCCTTGGCCCATAGTATCTTCATGCCCATCATACTGCCGCTCTTGTCCAGCAGAACGTAGAACGGCCCATAATCCTCGCCGATAGTCTTACGGTAGAGGAGGAGGCTCCTCTCAGCATACTTCACGTACAGGTACTCCTCCGGCAGTGCAAGCTCGCTGGGCACTATACGCTCCAGGTCGGCGCCCTTCTCGTAGCCGTCAAGCTCGCCGCGCACGCTCCTCATGCGCCGCACGCGGAAGTAGATGGACTCCTCCTCTATAGTCTTAAGCGCCTCGAGCACAGCCCTCACGTCAGTGTTGCGCGCCAGGTTTATCACTTCCTGGACAGAGTCCTCGAGGGACAACATGGAGGCTGAGCCAGCGGAGAACGTCATTGCGAAGCTGGCTATCTCCTTAGCCTGCTTCGCAACATCGTGGGCGGCCTCGAGGGCCTTCTCGACGCTCCTCCTGACCTCCTCCTCGCTCACCTCCTGGCTCCTACCACGCTCACGGCCCCCGTGGCCTCCCTGGCCCCCGCTCTCTCTCGCATGGCTCCTGGAAAGCTCCCGGGCCAGGGCCTCGAGGAGCACGGCCGAGGCTGCAAGGCTCGTTGTCAGGTCTGCAATTGTGTGCTTCCGGACCTCGCTCAGCTTAGGCGAGAGGCGAAGCGTGCTCATTACAAGATACTGCTTGAGGAGCTTTGAATCATTCTCCGCTGGCTTCTCGATGACCGGGTAGGGTAGGAAGAGCATGTAGTAGAGCGACGCGGCGAACCTCTCGTCTATAAAGTCGGGCATCCTTATGCTGCTCGAGAGCAGCCGCTTCGCAAGCTGTAGTACACGCTCCCCCCGATACCGCACGGGAGGATCCTCGTAGCTTACACCCTTCACGAGCATGAGAGTACACCTCCCCCTCGGGG
>JAADFC010000052.1 GCA_013153105.1 Thermoproteota archaeon | reverse complement strand
GGTGGAGCCGAGGGCGCCTGCCCCCGTGGCGACGGTTGAGCAGCCCGCTGTGACGGGTTTCCGGGCTAGCCTGCAGAGGCTAGGGCTCAGGGTGGGAGGCCACTTCGACCCCCTGGCCGCGGCGGTGGTCGTGGCTGCGGGGAGGGAGGTTGAAGCGGCGGCGCCGGGTAGGAACTGCCTCGAGGTGCTGGCCGACATAGGGCTGCTGGCGAGGAACGTCCTCGTCGACTGCCACGGCGACGGCTCGCGGGTGCTGGCGCTGGTGGACTCGGCTAAGAGGCTCATGCAGCTGCTCTACCTCGACGAGCGCGACGGCTCCGCGTCGGTGGGCGAGGAGGCGGTATCCTATACGGCGAGGGTTACCGGTAAGGTTGTGAGGGTGTTCGTCTACTAGGGCATTGTGAAGACTATCTTCTCGTAGCCCCCGGTGGTGCCTCCCCTCCTCCCGTATATTGCGAGGACGTTTCCGCCCACTATGTCCCAGCTCTCGCTCCCCGTCCCCATGTCCACCTCTTCTATCCTGGAGCCGGGCGGGAATATCCAGTAGGCCTCGTAGCTGTACTCTATCGGCTCTACGTCGTACCTGTTCTCGTAGACGTTCCTCCCGCTCCGGACGGGGGCGCGGAACCGGAGGGCGAACACTATGAACACCCTGTCCCTCCTCCCCCGGAAGCCTATGTCTACCATGGCCACCTTCGGCCTTACACGCTCCCCGTTCACCCTAACCTCCTCCCTGTCAACGAGCTCCTGCATACCGTAGTAGAGCTTGTTGACCTCCTCCTCGTAGAGCCTCTCATCCCTCATTATAGTGTCGTAGTAGCCGAGGGGGTCGACGTAGTCGAAGACTATGTAGTAGGCTATGTAGCCGTAGCCCACGTAGAAGAAGCCCTGCCCGTGGACAGGCTGCACCGCCTCGCTGGCCTCCTCCAGGAAGCTGCTCCGCACCAGCCTCCCAGCCGCCCCCCGGCCCCCCGCGTGGCCCGCGCCGCCGCGGCGGCCGCGGCTCCTGGGGCTCCTCGCCACTCTGCATCCCCGCCTGGAGTGTGGGGCCTACATTGTAAGGGGGCTCTGGCCCCCAGCTTTTACAGCCTTTCACCGCTGTTAAAGAAGCCTCTCGGGGTCCACGCCTTGACGCTGGAGGTCCGCGACCTACACGTCGCGGTGTCGGGCCGCAGGATACTCCACGGCGTCACACTCAGCCTCAGGCCGGGCGAAACCCTGGCCATAATGGGGCCCAACGGGAGCGGGAAGAGCACCCTACTCTACACGGTCATGGGCCGCCCCGGCTACAGCGTGGAGAAGGGCTTCATAAAACTGGACGGTGAGGACATAACCTCCACGCCGCCGGAGGAGAGAAGCCTCCGCGGCGTCATGCTCGCATTCCAGGACCCCGTCCCGGTTCCCGGGGTGAAGCTGGCGACGCTGGTCACGGCGGCCTGGAACAAGAGGAGGGGCAGCCGCGACCTGGCGAGGCCGGACCCGAGGCTCAGCATGGAGCTGCGCAGGCTCGCCAGGGAGCTGGGCCTGAGGGAGGAGCTTCTCTACCGCGACGTGAACCTAGGCTTCAGCGGTGGCGAGAAGAAGAGGAGCGAGATGCTCCAGCTGATAGCCCTCAAGCCCCGCTATGCACTCTTAGACGAGCCCGACAGCGGCCTTGACGTGGACGGTGTCAAGACTATCGCGGCAGCCGCGGAGAGGCTCCGCGAGCAGGGGGCCGGCCTGCTGATAGTCACCCACTACGCCAGGATACTCAGGTTCATAGAGCCCGACAGGGTTGTCGTGCTCGTCGGCGGCCGCGTGGTCGACGAGGGCGGGCCGGAGCTGGCTCACCGCATCGACCGCGAGGGTTACCGCCGCTACACCGGTCCCGGCTCCGGGTCCTAGCTCCATGCATAGACGCCGATCCCGACTATGTGTAGGGGGTGGCCGCTGTGGGCGCGGCTGTAAGGCTCGCGAAGCCCGTTGAGGAGCTTATAGAGGCCTCCCGGCTGGAGGAGCTGCTCGGAACCGTTAGGGGCTACCCGAAGGAGGTGGAGCTGCGGGGCAGGATAGAGAGGAGCCTCGTTGAGGAGATATCGAGGATGAAGAAGGAGCCCGACTGGATGCGCCGCCTCCGCCTTCGCGCGCTGGAGATGTTCGAGAAGCTCCCGATGCCCAGGTGGCTCTACGGCATCGAGGAGATAGACCTCGAGGAGATAGCCTACTACGTCAAGCCCAGGGCTGAGCTTGTGGAGCGCTGGGAGGACCTGCCGGACTGGATTAGGGAGGCCTACCAGAGGCTCGGCCTCCCCGAGGCGGAGGCCAAGTTCCTCTCCGGGTTCACAGCCGTCTACGACAGCGAGGCGGTGCTGGCTAAGGCCAAGGAGGAGCTCAGGAGGAAGGGTGTAGTACTGCTGCCGATGGAGGAGGCCGTGAGGCGGTACCCGGACCTGGTGAAGAGGTACTTCGGCAGAGTCTTCCCTATGGCGGACCACAAGTTCGCCGCGCTCCACTACGCACTGTGGAGCGGCGGCGCCTTCCTCTACGTGCCGCCCGGCGTGAAGGTTGTGCAGCCTATAGAGGCGTTCTTCTTCATAGGCAGCGAGCTGGAGGGCCAGTTCGAGCACACTCTGGTGGTCACCGGGGAGGGCGCGTCGGTCCACTTCATCGAGGGCTGCGCGGCGCCTGTGATGAGGAGGTACAGCTTCCACGACGGCATGGTGGAGCTGTACGCGCACCGTGGGAGCAGGCTCTACTTCTCGACGATACAGAACTGGAGCAGGAACATAGTCAACTTCAACAATAAGAGGGCTATAGCCGAGGAGGGCGCCTACGTGGAGTGGCTGGAGGGGAGCATAGGGAGCAGGCTCACCTTCACCTACCCCGCCACGATACTCCGTGGCCGCGGCGCGGCGACCCGGAACGTCTCCGTCACCCTCGCCCACGGCCCCGTGATAAAGGATGTAGGGGCCAAGGCTATACACGCGGCCCCCGAGACTAGGAGCGTGATAGTCTCGAAGAGCATCAGCGCCGACGGCGGCCTGGCCGTCTACCGGGGCCTGGTCCGGGTGCAGCGGGGCGCCCGGGGGAGTGTGAGTAGCGTGCAGTGCGACAGCCTGGTGCTCGACGAGAAGAGCCGAGCCTACACCTACCCGAGGAACGAGGTCGAGGAGCCCGAGGCCGAGGTGGGCCACGAGGCTAGCGTGGGGAGGCTCAGCGAGGACCAGCTCTTCTACCTGGCCAGCCGCGGGCTCGGCGAGGGCGAGGCCAAGGCCCTGATAGTGCTGGGGTTCATACAGGATGTGCTCCGCAACCTCCCCCTCGAGGTTGCCAGCGTGCTCGCCAAGGTGGTCGAGCTGGAGTTCAGTGAGCTGGGCGGCGTGGGGTGACACGAGTTGGCGGTGGCAGCCCTGGAGGCTCCCCTGGAGAGGCTGCGGCGGGAGGCGCTGGAGGCGCTCCAGCGGCTCGACTGGCAGCCCATAGCGGACTCGCCGACGGTGAAGAGCTACACCGACTGGAGGCCCTTCAACCGGCTCCTCGTGGAGGGCGGCGAGGTCGGCTGGGAGAGGCCCAGCGGCGACTGGGACCTCGTCGCCGGCCCCTGCGGCGACCCCTCCCCGCCGCCGGCGGAGCTTGTGGCGAGGCTCGCCAGGCCAGCAGGCTCCAAGCTGCTGGCGGCCCACTACTCTAGGCTCACCGGGGAAGCGGTGGCCTACGCTGAGAACACCGGGGAACCCCTGAAGATAGCCCTCTGCCGCCCCAGGGGCGGCTGGGGGTCGAGGCACCTGGTCCTCAGGCTCTCGGGCGGCGAGACCCTCGTCTACATCCCACCGGGGCCGGGTAGCGTGGTCCTCGAGGTCTACGTCGACCCCGGCGCCCGCGCCAGGCTGGCCCTGGTCACCGGGCCCCTCCGCGACCCCGCAATGGGGCTTGTAGCGGTGAAGCTGGCGGCCGAGGGCTCGGAGCTGCGCTACGGCTCCCTCGCCTCGAGCGCCCAGGGCCAGCTGAGGGTGGAGGACGTCAGCATCCTAGCAGGCGCCGGCGCCTCCCTCGAGGCCTACAGCCTCGCCGTCGGCAGGGAGTCGGGGAGGCTCGACTACATACTCGACACGGTCCAGGACGCCCCAGCCACCGCGGCGAGAGCGGCGCTGGAGGGGCTAGCCTTCGACGAGAGCCTGGTGGCCGCACGGGGCACGGCCAGGGTCACCCGGAGGGCCAGGAAGAGCCGCAGCAGCTTCGACGCCTCGGTGCTCATGCTCGGCGAGGCCAGCAGAGGCTACACAGCGCCGATGATGGAGATAGATACCGGCGACGTAGAGGAGGCGAGCCACCACGCATCCCAGGAGAAGGCCTCCAGGGACGCGCTCTTCTACCTCGCCAGCCGCGGCCTATCCACGAGGGAGGCGGTGGAGCTCATAACAGCAGGCAAGCTGGAGAAGCTGGCCTCCACCCTGGAAACGCTAAGCGGCACCCTCCACGCGCTGGCTGCCGACGCGGCCGGGATGGGGCAGCAGTAGCCACCGGCGCTGGGGCGCCGCGTCAGCCGGCTCTTCAACCCCACAGCCCGCGAGGGGCTCGGCTCGTCGCGTGCACATCACCCGCGGCCCCCGGCCGGGCCGCTACCCAGGAGAAACCTTGAAAACCAGAGGGTCGATAGCCACGCTCCGTTGGCTGGGGCCAAGCCTCCACAGGGGCCCGGGGGCCTCCCGGGGAGCCGGCCCGCAACGTGGAGCATGTAGTGGGCCCGTAGCTCAGCCCGGTCAGAGCGCCCGGCTGATAACCGGGAGGTCGGGGGTTCGAATCCCCCCGGGCCCACCACGCGTTTCTCCAGCCCTCCTCGGCCCCGCCCGGGTGGGGTGGGGGCCTGCGTTGCCGGGGCTCCTCGAGGTCATAGGCTACCTCGGCCTAGCCTTCGGCGTCATTATGTCCATCAACACTGGCCGTAGGCTCGCGCAGCGGCGGCATGACGCGGAGCTTGTAGCCAGGTATGGGCGTAGGCTGCCCGGTGTGGGGCTGGTGCTCTACGCCTACATGACCCTGGCTTTTATCCTGAACGTGTTCTCGGTGCTCCTGTTCCAGGTTTTCGCGAGCGAGGCCAAGCTGTTGCTGGCAGTGTTGACTGGGAGCCTCGCCAGCTTCGTGGCCGGCGTGGTTATGACTATAGTGTTGATAGCCGGTAGCTACTACTTCTTCAAGAAGAGGTACGAGGGTGTCGACAGGCCGTTGACGCGTGAAGGCCGGCTGGCGCTGAGGGGCGTAGACCTGGGTGCGAGGGCCGCGGAGGGGGCGCAGGGGCTGCTGCGCAGGCGCCGCGGCAGGTGACGATACAGGCTCTCGACGGCGGCCGTGGGGGCTACCCGTGTAAGCCCCTCCACCCCCGCCCGGTGGGCGCCTGGTGGCCCTTCGTTGGCTGGGCTCCGCTGGGCCAGGGTAACGGTGCTCAACGATAACACGACCCTCTTCATAGACGGGCTCCTAGCCGAGTACGGGTTCGCGGCTGCGGTGGAGGTGGAGCTGGAGAACGGGGACCGGAGCCTCATACTCTACGACACCGGGCAGACGGGGAGGCCGCTCCTCCACAACATGGACGTCCTCGGCTTCCGGCCGGGCGAGTTCGACTACCTCGTCCTCAGCCACCGCCACGTCGACCACACGGGCGGGGTGAAGGCGTTCCTCGAGGCAAGGGGTAAGCCTATACCGGTAGTTGCGCACCCGGCGCTGTTCGAGCCCAGCCTCGCCATGGTGGGGGGTAGGCTGTACGAGATAGGGTTCCCGCTGTCGCCGGAGAGGCTGCAGAGCCTGGGCGGCCGGCTGGTGGCGTCGGCGAGGCCGCTGCAGCTGCTGCCGGGCGTCGTGTTCAGCGGCGAGGTCCCCTCCAAGTGGGGGCCGAGGCACACGAAGCTAGTCTACAAGCCTACCCCGGAGGGCGTTGTCGAGGACGAGATGAGGGACGACACCTTCCTAGCCCTCAGGGTCGGCGGGCGGGTCTACATACTCACCGGCTGCGGCCATGCAGGTGTCGAGAACATGGTTGGCCACGCGCTGGAGGTGACGGGGGCCGAGGAGCTGGGCGGCGTGATAGGCGGGCTGCACCTCTTCGGCGCATCCAGGGAGAGGATGGAGGAGATAGCAGGCTTCCTCGCCTCGAGGAAGCCGAGGCTCGTGGCGGGCCTCCACTGCACCGGACCCTTCGCGCAGCCGGTGCTGAAGAGCGTGCTCGGCGACGCCTACCGATACGGGGGGACGGGGAGCAGGTTCGACCTAGCCTAGCCCTCCCCGAGCGCTTTTACTATGAAGGCTATTATGTCGGCTAGCTCCCTAGCCTTGGTCTCCGCGGTTGCGCCGCTGTGCCCGCTCTCCGTCTCGACCCGCAGGTAGACGCTGCGGTGCCCCAGATCTCTGGCCTTGGCCACGTACTTGAGGGCGTGGCCGGGGTGCACCCTGTCGTCGCCGAGGCCCGTGTAGACCAGGGTGGGCGGCAGCCGCGCCTCCCCCGCGGGGGGTATGTTGTGGTAGGGGCTGTAGCTCTCCAGGTAGCGCCTCATCTCGGGGTCCTCGGGGTCCCCGTACTCGTGGACCCAGAGCTTGCCTATGTACAGCAGGTGGAACCTGAGCATGTCGAGCACCGGGTACCCTATAACCGCGGCGTCGAGCAGGTCCGGGCGCCTGGTCTCCACGGCGGCGACCAGCAGGCCCCCGTTGCTCGCCCCCCACGCGGCCACCCTGGCCCCCAGCTTCTTCACGTGCTCCACCACAGCCTCAAAGTCCTCGAACACCTTGTGCTTGTTCCTCAGCATCCCCGCCCGGTGCCACTCCTCACCCTCCTCCCCGCCGCCCCTCGTGTTCGCCACCACCCACGCGTAGCCCAGCTCCACCAGGAGCCTGGCGGCAGGGTTGTAGCGGGGGGTGAGGCTGATGTTGAACCCGCCGTAGCCGTAGACCACGACCCCCCTCGGCCTACCCTCCCTCGGGGCCATGTGCCAGGCGTGTATCCTGGTGCCATCCCTGCTGGGCACCCAGAACTCGCCGAGCCACGCCTCGAAGCGGGGCGCCTCAAGGATGGGCTCGACGCTCCCCTCCCTAAGCTCCAGCACCCGGTGGGGCCGCGTGAAGCTCGTGGCGAGCACCGCGTAGCCGCCGCCCTCGAGAGCCTCTATCGCCTCCACCGTGGAGGGCTCGCCGAGCCCGGTGCTCCACTCCCCTCCCCCGGGGCGGTAGAGTGTCACCACGTGCCTTGCATCCTGCACGGTCACCGCGGCTACTGTGGAGCCGTCGGCGGCCACGTGCTCCGCCGGCCTCGGCAGGGGGATGCGCTCCTCCACGCTCCAGCTCCCGGGGTCGAGGAGCAGCAGCTCTCCTCCCCCGCCGCTCTTCCTCGCGTGGACCGCCACCATGCCCTCGACGGGGCCTGCGACGGAGTAGCCGGCCTCCACGGGGAGGCTGAGGGGCTCCATCTCCTCGGGGCTCGGGCCGCCGTAGAGCCTGGCGCTGCTCCAGCCCCTCCTAACGACGGCTATGCTCCAGCCGTGGCGGGGGCTGCAGTAGAGGTCTATCATCTCCCCCGTCCCGGCCGCCCCGGGGCCCCAGGCTAGCCTCTCCCCCTCTCCGCCGGGCTCGGCGGCGACCACCCTGGTTACCGGCGGCTCGGCGCCGTCGGGGCTCCGGGTGGTACGGTAGAACCTGACATAGTACAGCCTGCCGCCCGCCATGCAGGGGTCGGCTATGCTCCCCTCGGTCTTGTGCACGAGCCTCCCGTCTGCGTCGATGATGTACGCTACGCCCTCGTCGCGGCCGCCCACCGTCTTGGAGACCAGCACCGCCCTGGCGCCCTTAACCGACTGGAGCCAGTGGATTATCTCGCCGGGCCCCGCCTCGGCGAGTAGCTTCTCGCCCCCGCGTCGGGAAAGGAGGGTCACACGGTCCCTCTCGGCCTTGACCAGCGCGGCCACCGAGTCCCCCACGGCGGCGAGGCTGGTGACGCGGGGCTCCCTGAGCAGCTGGAGCAGGCGGGGGTAGAGCCTCTCGGGGAGGCTGCCGAGCAGGCGGCGCAGCTCCCCGTTCATCTCCTCGATGAAGCGGCGGGTCTCCGGCGAGTCGAGGTCCTCGAGCCAGATGTAGGGGTCTCCGCTGGATGCTCCAGAGCCTCCAGCAGCCAAGGCGGCGCCCCAGGCTGGCAGCGTCCAGACGTATGTAGAGGCTAATATAGCGTTGGGGCTTTCACGCCCCGCCGCGGGCCGGCCGCGCGGGACAGGCGCCGTGCCGGCGTCACCCGTCCTGGACGGGCTCCGCCCGGTGGTGGAGAGCCTCCGGGGAGAGGCCGGCTTCATATACATCGCGAAGGCGCGCGAGGTGGCCTCGCGGGGCGTCAAGGTGATAAGCTTCGGCGTCGGCCAGCCCGACATACCGACATTCGACCATATAATAGAGGAGGGTAAGCGCGCTCTCGACGAGAGGTTCACAGGCTACACGGAGACCGCGGGCATACCCGAGCTGCGGCAGGCGATAGCGGACTACCTCAACGACCGCTACGGCGCCGGAGTGGGGCCCGACGAGGTTATAGCTACCACCGGCGCCAAGACCGCGATATACCTGGCCCTGGCGGCCTTCCTCGACCCGGGCGACGAGATACTCGTCCCCGAGCCCAGCTACCCCGCCTACCCCGAGGTCGCCCGCGCCCTCGGCGCGGTGCCCCGCTTCGTCACCCTCCGCTGGCTCGGCTCCGGCAAGGGGTTCGAGCTCGACCTAGAGGCCCTCGAGGCAGCGGTGACCCCCAAGACGAAGATGATCGTGTTGACAAACCCGCATAACCCCACCGGCGCCCTCTTCTCCCCAAGACAGGTCGACGAGCTGCTCGACCTGGCGAGGAGGAGGAACCTCATAATACTCGCCGACGAGATCTACGACAACTTCGTCTACGAGGGCGGGTTCAGGAGTGTACTGGAGCACGGCGACTGGAGAGACTATGTTCTCTACGTGAATGGGCACAGTAAAACCTTCTCGATGACGGGCTGGAGGCTAGGCTACCTGGTGGCGCGCAGGGAGGTGGCGAGGAAGCTCACCAGGCTCGCGGTGAACATCTACAGCTGCGCCCCCAGCATCTCCCAGCGTGCGGGCGTCGCAGCCCTCCGCGGCCCCTGGGAGCCGGTGAAGAGGATGGTAGAGGAGTTCCGGAGGAGGCGCGACGCGATAGTGGAGGAGCTGTCCAAGGTGCCCGGGTTCGAGCCCTACACGCCGAAGGGCGCCTTCTACATATTCCCCAGGGTGCAGAGCATCCTCGACCAGGCTGGTATGAGCACCGAGGAGTTCGTCGACCACCTCCTCTACAGCCGTGGTGTGGTCACGCTGCCTGGCACGGTGTTCCCCGAGAAGGCTGGCGAGGGCTTCATAAGGTTCAGCTATGCGGTCAGTATAGACAAGATAAGGGAGGGAGTAGCCAGGATAAGGGAGGAGGTGGAGCGGCTCCTGGAGAGGGCTAAGAGGTAGCGCTGCAGGCGGCCGCGGGGTCGGCTATTTTCGACCCTTCAACCGCACCTCCTGCTCGAAAGCTATATCCAATCTTCCGAGGCGCTGCCCCGGGGCTCTGCGGGAGGGGCGCTTGGCGGGAGACGTGCCGCTCCGGGACCCCCGGCAGGCTGCCAGGGTCTACGGTGAGCTGCTCGAGAGGTTCCTCTTTAAGCACCTGCTCCAGGAGCTGCGTAGGATAGTCGGCGAGCGCGCGGCAGCGGGCCTCGTGTTCAGGATAGTGAAGATGTCTATGAGGGAGGCTGTGGAGGAGGTGCTACCGAAGGGGATGGTGAGCGACCCTATGAGCGCGATGCGGCTCTGCTACACTCTCTTCGCCATGGCCGGCCAGGAGTTCAGCTACGAGGAGGACCCGGGCGCCCACGTGTTCAAGGTCTACCGCTGCCCCCACTACCGCTTTACCGGCAGCGACCCCGTCGCCTGCGTGGCGTGTGCAGCAACCAAAGCCGGTGCCCTTGAAGCACTCACGGGTCGCAGTGTCGCGGTAGTGCTCGAGGACGGTACCAGGCTGGGCCCCAGGGACGCGGAGATAATAGTCAGGCGCCTCACGCACATGCCCAGCGGAGACAAGTACTGTACGTTCAAGCTGGAGGTTAGGGGCGAGCCCGACTAGCCTCTTGGCCTGCTCCCGCCCCGGGGGTCTTCGGCGTGTGACGCATACGCCTCGGCTCCCACCGGTGGACCACCAGGTTTAATAGTGAGGAAAGGCCGGCCTATGGGGTGGGTGAGAGGCCGGGGGCTCCAAGCCCCCTAGCCCTCCTGCGGGACCCGCGCGCGGGTTAGGGGCCCTCGCCTTCTTTCCCCTCCCCTCCCCGCCGGCAGCGGCTGGGGAGCTGCTCGGCCTCGATAGGGAGCCTATTGAGCATCATCGCGTAGTCTACGCCCCTCACCTCGGCGAGCCCGGGGCCGGGTTCGCCGCCGAGGAGGCCCTGGAAGCCTTCCCGGGCCAGTGTCTCGTCGAGCCAGGCTGCTATCTCTCCGAGCGTCATCCCGGCGTGTCTGTCGGCGTGGGCTGCGAGGGCGGCGAGGAGCTGGAGTTGCCCCTCCTCGGCGAGCTGCTCGTTGAACCCCAGGTCTAGGGGCTCCTCGAGCCTCCGGTCGTCGAGCCAGCGGCCGCGTAGCTTGGGCTTCTCGAGGCCTGGTCCGCGGCGGAGGCGGCGGCACCTGGGCGGCCGGTAGCGTCTCTCCGGCGGCTTGTACCTCTCGGCTAGCCTCCTCGCCTCGGGGGTGGCGTCGCGGGCCCGGTAGTCCTCCATCACTATGGTAGTGTCGGCCGATGCTATCAGTGGCATGGAGCCGCTCGAGATTATCACGAGGCTGGCCGCCTCGGCGGCTATGCTGGCGGCCTGCTCGGAGACGGTGGTCACAGTCTTCCTGCGCAGCAGCGGCTCGGCCCGCTCATCGTAGAACAGGAGGTTGGTAGCCGACGTATCCTCGTCGACCAGTATAAGCTCGGCTCCCAGCTCCACCGCCTCCTGTATCGCGGCAGCCATGCTGGTGGCGCCGCTGGCGTCGACGGTGGTGAAGCACCCCGTGCCGCGGCCGCCGGGGAGGCTGTGGACGAACGTCTCTATGTCCACGCAGGAGACCCTCCTCCCATCCTCCGCCCTCACCTTCACCGTGCCGCGGAGGCTCACGACTCGCTCCCTGCCGTCGCCGGGCACGTGGTTGTAGATGCCGTGCTGCAGCGCCTCAAGCAGCGTGGTCTTCCCGTGGAAGGCCGTGCCAGCGATGACTGTAACCCCCCGCCTCACACCCATACCAGTCACGGTCTCCACGCTGGTCTCTATCTCCACCCGGAGGCTCGGCGGCGACTCGAAGGGCACAGCGCCGGGGAGGGGGTCGTCGCAGCCGCCGCAGCGGCGGGGGAGGATGCTGCCGTCCCCCACGAAGGCCACGAGACGGCGGCGGGGTAGCGCGGCGCGAAGCTCCTCCTGCAGCCTCCACGTCTCAACGTGCCGCCGTAGCTCGGCCCCGTCCAGGCTCAAGGCCTCCTCCACAGCCCGCGGCAGACGGCGGAGGAGAAGCTCCTCAGCCGCGTCGCCGAGCACCCGCCTCCGCGAGGAGGGGAGCCCCACCCAGGCCCGGACAACCACCCTCCCGTCTGGGTGGACCTCGACGCCGCTCCTCCGCAGCATCACCGGCCCCGGCCGGGGGACGCCCAGGAACCCGCTCCGGCCCTCCCCCAGCCGGCCGCTCCTAGCCGCGAGGGCGCGGTGGAGCCTCCTGTACACCAGGTCCGCGACAGCCGCCTCGGCCCCGCGAGCCCACGGGGGGAGCCTCAGCCCCGCCTCGACCCTGGCAACACTCGGCGGCGCGTAGGGGTCACCCTGCACCCGGACAACTCTCACAAGGAGCCTGCCAACCCTCTCGGAGGCCCCCAGGAGGTCCTTGTACGCCTTGTAGCCCCTCCCATCAATACGGCGCAACACCCAGCTGATAGACCGGCCACGCTCCACGGGCAACAGCTCACCAGCCCCAGACAGGCGAGACCACGAAGCCTCCGCCCCTCCCCGGGGGTTAATGGGGGAGCCCTAACGCCGCC
>JAADFC010000020.1 GCA_013153105.1 Thermoproteota archaeon | reverse complement strand
CTGCCCCTATGGGAGGGGCTGGACCGTGTCAACAGGGTGGCCTCCTCCGGGGGCTACAGGTGGGCCCGCGCCGTCCCGCGGTGGGAGGCTGGGCTGCTCCGCGAGTCGCTGGGGCTCGTCTACACCGAGGCCGGGCTCGCCGCCCTACGGGCCGTGGAGGGGAGGCTGGGCGTCTACACGCTGAGGGGCGGCTCGAGGAGGATAGAGGTCACCGTACTCCACGCTCTCACCTTCTTCCTAGACGCCGCCGTGGCGGCGGGGCTGAGCCTCGCGAGGCTGGTGGCGGGGAGCTGGAGCCTCGAGGAGGCCAGGAGGAGGCTGAACGAGGCCGGCGTCTACACCGAGCTGGACCTCGAGGAGGATATAGCCTTGTTCGCCTCCACCCGCGGCCGCCTCCCCGGGCCGGGGGAGCTGGCGGCGATACGGGAGGCTGGGAGGCGGAGGCTGCGCGGGGCCTCTGCTTAATTAGCGCTGGAGAACCCTGGTTCGCGGCTGTGGAAAGCCCGGGTGGACCGTCGTGGCTGCGGCGAAGATACTGGTGACCAACGACGACGGGATATACAGTCCCGGGCTGCGGCTGCTCTACGAGGCTGTGAGGACGAGGGGCCGCGCCTACGTGCTGGCGCCGGAGACGCCGAAGAGCGCTAGCGGGCTGGGGATAACGCTCCACAAGCCGCTCCGTATACAGCGTATAAAGCTGTGGGGCAACGAGACCGTCTACATGACCAACGGGACCCCCAGCGACGTGATATACCTGGCGCTGGAGGAGCTGTCCCCCAGCTTCGACCTAGTAGTCTCCGGCGTGAACATAGGCGACAACACGAGCATACAGGTTATACTCTCAAGCGGCACGATAGGCGCAGCCGCGCAGGCTGCGCTGCTCGGGATACCCGGCGTGGCATTCTCCGCCAACGTTGACGACGCGTCGGAGTTCGAGGAGGACCGGGGGACCTGGGAGAACATGAAGAGGGTGATAGGCGCGATAGTTGACTGGGTGCTGGAGAGGGGGGGGCTGCCGGAGGGCGTGGACGTGCTTAGCGTCAACTTCCCCAGGAGGGTGAGGAGGGACACGCCGGTGAAGATAGTGCCGGCGGCCCGGGTGAAGTTCCTCCAGAAGGTGAGCGTCCTCTACGACCCCAGGGGCCGCAAGTACTACTGGCTCTACGGCACCCTAGTCGACCCCGAGCCCGACACCGACGTCTACGCCGTTCACGTCGAGGGCGCCATAGCGCTCACCCCCCTCACCCTCAACGTGAACCTTCGTAGCGAGGAGTGGGAGAAGGCTAAGAGAATCCTCTCCGGGCTCAGCGACGCGGTGAGAAGCGCGCTGGGTGCTGGGGCGGGGAAGCGTGAAGAAGCCCCCGCCCCCGCCTAGCAGGCTTGGGGGGTGGTGGCCCGGGGAGACCCCCGCGGGCCGCGCCTCGGCGGGTCTTGGATGACCCCGGGTCCGACCGCGGGCACCCCTTCCACACGACGGCTCCCCTACCAGCTCCTGCAGCCAGAGCTTCGGGCGGTGGGCTTCTTGGCCGCCTGTGTCATAGTTATCGAGGAGCTGCGGGTCCTAGACGAGGAGCAGCTTAGGGGCTGCGGGGACGTCTGCCCCTTCGACGCCATCCGCGTCATGCCGGGGAGAGTCCTGGTGGATGCAGGGAGGTGTGCCGCCTGCCTGGCCTGCATGGCGCTCTGCAGGGGCGCGGTGGAGGTTGTGACCGGGTGGAGGTGCGGTTAAGGCTCCAGCCCGGGGCCGTGGGGCCTCTTTCTCCCAGGGTGCCGCGGCTTGGCGCAGCATAGGGGTGCGGCTGTCCTCTTCTTCGAAGTCTACTGGCTCGACGTGGATGGTGAGCCTGTGGGGCCGGGCTACGTCTACGTTAGGGGCGGCGTGGTGGAGGCGGTTGAGCCGGGGGAGCCGCCGGAGGAGATGCAGTACGCTGAGATGGTCGCCGGGGGGCCTGGGAGGCTGGTGCTGCCGGGGCTGCTGCTGGGCCCGGTGGTGCCGGAGACCTATGTGCTCAGGGGCCTGGTGGGGCCGGGGGACGCTTTGGGGCTGCTGCGCGGCGAGGGCTGGGCGGCCGAGGCCGTGGCATCGATGAGCGGCGCCGAGGCCTACCACGCCGCGCTCATGATGTTCTACGAGGCCGCCGTGGAGGGCTACACCGCCGTGGTCGCGGTGACGCCGCACCCTATCGAGGTCGCCCGCGCGCTGGACGCGGCGGGGCTCTGGGGCCTGGTGCTAGCCCCCAGAGGCTGCGGCGCCCTCGACGCGGAGCCCCCCGCGGGGGACGCGCTACCCGGCGAGGCTAGGGTCTCCATCGGGGTGCTCGACTGCACCCCCCGCCCCGGCCCAGGCGCGTTCAGGCTGACGGGCGAGGGGCTCATAGAGGCGCCTGGCGGCGACCGGTTCGAGCCCCCACCTTGGAGGGGGCGGGGCGCCCCCGCCCCCGTCACCGCGGCCGCGGCTTCGCCGTGGCCGATGTTCTCGGGGCTCACACACCCCGAGCCGAGGGAGGCGTACAGGTGGCTAGCCTGGAGGGGCTACCGTCTCCTCCCAGGCCACGAGGCCTACGAGCCGCTGCGGGGGCCGGCGAGCCTGGTGGTGCTCGACTACAGCGAGCCGCCCGGCTGGCTCCCCGAGCCCGCGGGTGTGGAGGCTCTGGGGCCGGCGAGGCCGCGGGTCGAGACGGTGATGTCGCGGGGGAGGATGGTCGTCGACGGCGAGGAGCACCTCTACCTGGGGAGGAGCGCGGCGGAGGAGGCGGCGAGGACGCTGCGGGGGCTGCGGGGCAGGCTGGCCCGCAAAAACGCGTGACCCCCAGACGGGGGCGGGGGCCCCGGCGCCGCTTCTCCTATTCCAGGTTCCTCATCGCAACCCTCTTTTCGACGCGGCCCGCCTTGAGCGCAGCGGCTATGTAGTCGAAGGCCTTCTCGGGGTCGGTGTGCTTGCCACAGCTGTAAACGTCGACGGTGGCGAACCCATACTCGGGCCAGGTGTGTATGGTGATGTGGCTCTCGAGGACTATCGCTACCACGCTCACGCCCTCCCCTATCTTCCAGCTCCTCACGTCCAGCAGGGTCATATTCCCTATCCTGGCCGCGTTGACCACTATCTGGCGCAGCCTCTCCTCGTTCGACAACACCGAGGGGTCGCACTCGTAGAGGTTGCCGTAGACGTGCTTGCCGTACACCCTAGGCTCGCCAGGCAGCGGCTGGGGCCTCGGCCGTATCGCTGTCCTGCTCTCCATAGGCCTTCACCGGGGACCCCCGGGGGTCCCGGCACGTGCTTTAAGGGTTACCCCCCCGCAATGCCGGAGCCCTAGGCCAGCATAGAGACGGGCGACGCTATGAGACCGGTCTAATAAGGGGGTGGGGGGTCCTGGCCCCCGCGGCCCGGCGGGCTAGAGGGTAATAGCCCCCCCGGCGCCCCGGCTGCCTGGCCTGGCTTCGATGGAGCTGGCTGGGGCCGGGTAAGCGCAGCCCCCCGGCGGGGCTCGCGGTGCGAGGCTGGTCCAAGCTTGCCGAAGATTCAGCCGTTCACCCACGCGGGTAGGGGCGACGTCTCGAGCCATGTTATAGTGACAAGCCTGCCGGAGGTCTACGAGCTGGCCCTCGAGAGGCTTGAGGCGCCCTTGGAGAGGGAGGGGTACCCGGGCTTCAAGCTAGCCACCGGTGAGGTCCATGGCCTCCGCGTCACCGTTGCCATGCGCCCGGTGGGGCCCTCAGCGCTGGCCATACTGCTGGAGGAGCTTTTCCGCCTCGGCGCCAGCGTCGTGGTTAGTGTAGACACCGCGCTAGCGATAGCGCCCAGGCTGGAGATTGGAAGTGTCGTGCTGGCCACAGCCGCTATAAAGGGCGACGGCGTGTCGAGGAACTATATACCGGTTGAGGTGCCGGCTATAGCCGACTTCGACCTCCTGAGGCACGTGCAGCAGACGCTCAACATCCACAACATAGAGGTTAGGACTTCGGTAGCTTGGAGCCTAGACACGTACTATGTGAGCGAGGGGCTACTCGACCATGCTATGAGGCTCTACGGGAAATACGCGTCTATACTTGACATGGACACCGCAGCGCTCTACACTATGGCTATGGCTCGTAGGATGCGCTCCTTGAGCGTCAACGTTGTCGAGGCAAGTGCCGTGAGGGGTGTCGAGAGGGGCTCCTACCTTACCCAGGAGGGGGAGGAGGTTAGGAAACGCGTCATGGAGACATTTGAGAAGCTAATGAAACCACTAATAGAGGCCGTTGCCCTACACATGGAGAAGGAGAGGGGCAGGCCCAGGAGGATGGGCCAGGGAGAGCTAACCGTGTGAACCTCGAAGGCTCCAAGCGGCGGGGCGGGGCGGGGCCGGGTTGCCCGGGGTTGACGAGGCTCTACGCAGGCTGGACGAGGCCATGGCACTGCTAGAGCAGCTTGAGCGGGGTGTGGGGAGGCTGGCAGAGGAGAGGGAGGAGGGCGTGTCGAGAGGCACCATCTACAGACTCTACGCCAACATGGTTAGGCTCCACGAGAAGCTGGCGGAGCTCAGGGCTATACTCTTCGAGCTGGGCAGCCGCTGCGACAGCTAGCGGCGGGGCCTGGGGAGCCGTGCAGGGGAGGCCCTGGGGCGGGAGGCCGGGCCACAACCCGGTCCCGGCTGCGAGCCTGGCCGCGGCGCTCCTGTTCGCCGCCAGCCTGGCGGCCGCGGTGGAGGGCCTCTACCCGCTCGCCGTGGGCCTCTGGATGCTCAGCGGCTCCGCCGCCGCCGCTGTGGTGTCGAGATTCTACCGATTCTACGAGGGCGCCAGATGGGCCGCCTCAGCCGCCTTAGAGGCTGTGGGGGAGAAGCCCCCCAGGCCGATGCTCGGCTACTGGACCGCCGTCGCCGCCGTCGTGCCAGCGCCTCCCCTGGCAGGCCTCTTCTCGCTGGCGCTTGCCGAGGCTATGGTGGGCCTGGCAGAGTCCGCCTACGCGGCGGCCGGCGGAGAGGCGGACCGCGTCGTTGAGGGGTTCGCGGGCAGGGTCCCCGACCCGGCGCCCGCCGCCGCCCTTGCCGCGGTTCCGCTGCTCCTCCCCGCGGCGGCCGCGCAGCTGGAGAGGGCGCTGCAGAGCCTGCTATGCCTCGTCTACATGCTCGCCGCCCGCGCCGCCCCCGGCAGGCTTGGGGACAAGCCTTGCCTCCCTGATCTCGTAGACCTCGTGGTATGGGGCCAGGGTCTTGGCCTCACCCCGGACCTCCAGGCGGCTACGGAAAAGTGGAGCATCAAGGACTAAAGTCTCAGCCTCGCCGCCCTCGAAGGCGGGGTTGAACCCGTACCTCCTCGCCCTCCTTATAATCTCCTCCACCAGCCCCTCGTCGAGCACCCTCCCCGCCAGGCCCCGGGGGAGCCCGTAGGCCTGCACACTGACAACCATGACCCGGAACCCTTCCCTCACCAGGCTCCTCATGTACTCCTCCTGGTTCTTCCTCCAGAGCGGCGTGTAGCTCCGCAGCCCCACCTCCTCCGCCGCCGCGGCGAAGCGGAGCCTCTGGTAGTCGCTGAGCAGCGCCCCGGACACCACACCCTCGGCGCCGCGGCTCCTGCAGCGGCGGAGGAGGGCGATGAGAGCCTCTATCTCGCCCCCCGCCTCCTCCTCGGAGACCAGCAGCCGGGGTAACCCCAGCGCCTCAGCCTGCAAAGCCGTAAGCTCCACCGCGGGGTAGTGGAAGAGGGTGCTCTCCCAGCCCCTCGGCGCCACCACCCCGAGGCAGCAGACCCTGAACCCGTGGAGCACCGCCCAGTGGAGAGCATAGTTGCTGTCCTTCCCACCGCTATAGAGGGTGCAGACCCCGCGCAACCAGGTGCCCCACACGGGAGCTGCCACGGGGGGTCCGGCCTTATAGGCCCGGAGCACACGGAGGGCGGCGCGCCGGGGGGAGGGGCTGCCGAGGGTTGTCTTGCTGTGAAGGACGGCGACCAGCTCGGGGGCGCGTGGTGCAACTGCCTAAGCCCCAGCCGGCCGCTCCCGGGCCACGTGGCCATCATACCCGACGGGAACCGGCGCTGGGCCCGGCGGCTGGGGCTGCCCCCCAGCGCGGGGCACCTTGAAGGCTATCGTGTGGCAAAGAGGGTGCTGGACGACCTCTGGGGCCTCGGGGTAAGGTATGTGACGTTCTACGGGCTCTCTAGAGAGAACTGCCTCCACAGACCCGGGGAGGAGCTGTCTAGGCTATACGAGATACTCTCCCTCGCAGCCGACGATCTAGCCTCCGACCACCGCGTGGCCGCGGGGAGAGTGCGCGTCTACTTCACCGGCGACCTAAACCTCCTCCCCGGCTGGCTCCGCGAGAAGCTCGAAGCGTTGAACAAGTCCACGGAGCACCATGGGCCAGAGGTTCTAGCGGTGGCAGTCTGCTACAGCGGCCGCTGGGAGGTTGTGGAGACTGCGAGGCGGCTCCTTGAGGCGGGGCAGGCTGAGGGCCTGGACGAGGAGGGGTTTAGGAGGCTCATGCCTCTCGGCTGGCTCCCCGAGCCCGACCTCCTGATAAGAACGGGGGGCGAGAGGAGGCTGAGCGGCTTCCTCCTCTACCACCTGGCCTACACGGAGCTCTACTTCACCGACGTGCTCTGGCCCGACTTCAGCCGCGAGGAGCTGTGCCGGGCTCTCTGCTGGTTCCAGCGCCGCGAGAGGCGGTTCGGCCGCTAGCCTCCTCCCCGGCTTCCTCGCCGAGGCCGGCGATGCGCTCGTCCAGCAGCCTGGAGAGCTTCCAGGTCACCGCCACTATCAGCATACCCGCCACAGCGTAGAGTATGAAGTTCACCTCCACGAGGGCGGCTATGAACTCCGAGACGGTTAGCGCCTCCATCAACGCGACCGCATCGGCTATCTTGTTCAGCAGCACCACAGCCACGGTTATGACTGTGACTACCAGCGCCTCCCTGCCCGGCCTCAGGTCGCCCGATATGAGCTTCGAGAGCACATGGCCGAACACGGCTATGCTAGCAGCGAACCCGACAAGGCTGGTGAAGCCCTTCAGGGCGGAGGCCAGCTCCTCCGGGTTCGAGACGCCGCCGACAAGCTGTGTTGCAAGCAGCCCCAACGCTAGGAGGAAGCTCAGGGTGGCCGTGCCGTAGGCTATAAGCGACACAGGGGTCTCGGTTACTACGCTCGCTATACGGTCCTCGAGCTCGAAGCCCCTGACAACCATCGCCACGCCGAGTATGAGGAGACCCACGAGCAGAGCCTCGCGGAGGAGCCCCAGGAGCGAGAGCGCCGACACCACGACCAGGATTATCCCAGGTATGCCGACGAAGGTCCTCGCGAACCTGGGCTCGGTGAGGGCCTTCCGCAGGTACCGCGCGAGCAGGATGTAGGTCTCCTCGACCCCGCGGTGCTGCTTCACCACCACACGGTGCACCGCCCGGACCGGCGCCACCGACGATATAACCGGTATGACGCTCTCATCCTCGGAGCCGTCGCTCACGACGACGACGCCGTCGGCCCCCGTCTCCTCGAGCAGCCTCACGAGCTGCCTTTGTATCGCCAGCCCCGCCTCCACGCCGCCGCGCCTGCTACCCGCGACGACCGCGGGGACCGCGTCGTAGCCCTCGCGGCGCAGCTGGTCGGCTATCTTGACGGCTGCGAAGAGAGTGTTCAGGTCGGAGTCCTCGGGGTCGTAGAGGGCGAAGCGGGTGGCCGCCTCGAGCACCCTCTCACGGCCGTATATGGGGGTGCGTATACCCGCCCCCGAAAGGTCGTCGTCGACGTCAACCGCTAGGACCAGCAGCCTCCTCCTCATGGGCTTCTTCCTCTAGCTCGTCGAGACGGGTGGCGTAGAGTATCTTCAGGTCTTCCAGTGTAAGCGGCTCGCCGCGCTTAAGCTTCTCCTCCACCTGCCTCCGCTTCTCAGCATATATCTCCAGCAGCCGCTGGCGCTCGCGGCCCCGGTGGATGCTGCGGAGCTGCTCGCTGAGGCCGCGCAGCTCCTCCACCCTCCTGTTAATCTCCTCGCGGAGTCTGTCTATCTCCCCGCTCAACTCCTCAATCTTTCTGGTGAGCTCGTCTATCCTTGGGCTTATCTCGTCCAGCCTCTTCCTCAGCTCGTCCAGCCTAGCGTCTATCCTGCTTATCCTCTCGCTCCTCTTCCTAATCTCCTCCCCGAGGCTCCGCAGCTGCAGCCTGAGCCCCATCAGCTCAGCCCTCTTCTCCGACAGCTCCATCAACACCTGCCTGGCCTGCATGGTGCGCTCGAGCATCGCCTCAAGCCTGGCTATCTCGTCTATAATCTCCTTCTCCTGCTCCGGCGTCAGTATCTGAGTCTGCTGCCTCCACTCAAGCTCCTCAATCCGCTTCTTTATCGCGTTTATACTCCTCCGGGCCAGCGGCCTCAGCTCCGCCGCTATCTTCCTCTGGTAGTCCAGCTCCGAGACCACGCTCCGGATCTTCTCCAGCAGCTCCCGCCGCTGCTGCCGGAGGCCACGCACCTCCTCGACGAGCTTCCGCCTCTGCTCGCGCAGGCCGCGGATCTGCTCGCGGAGCCTCCTGGCCTCCTCTATGAGGCTCCTCCTCTCCTGCCGCAGCCTCCGGACCTCCTCTATCAGCGAGTACCGGCGCTCCTTCAGCTGCTTTATCTCCTCGCGGAGCGCAGATATCCTCTCGAGGATGCTCTTCTCATCGCCCGCCGAGACTTGCTGCATAGCCACGCAGCCCTCGCACGGCGAGAGGCTAGAGCACGGGGGTGGGACGCCCCGCGGGGAGGCAGGCGCCCGGGGCGCCGGGGCGGCGGTGGACGTCTTTAGGGCTGCGCTCTCATGCCCCGGTGAAGGAGCCTTCTCAGCAGCGGGCTGCGGCCGTGTGCTAGGACCTCGGCGACCACGGCCTCAACCTCCTCGGGCGACAATGTCTCGCTGAGGTCGTGGAACCTGCCGGTCCTCCTGGCTATCTCGAGTGCTACCAGGTGGTAGCAGGGCTCCACGGTCTCTCCGGGGGCGACCCGGTAGCGGAAGTGGGGGCAGCTGCAGTAGGTGCCTGGTACGAGTATGTAGTCGGCCTCCCTGCCCATGGCCGCCCATAGCTCGACTGGGCTCCTCTGCAGCCTCGCCAGCCGGAGGGTCGAGGCGAGCCACAGCTCGTCTGGGCTGGGCTCCTCGCTCCTCTCCCTTATCCGCCTCCTCAGCTCGGCCAGCCGCGGCGGAGGCCGGGGTTCACCCTGGTCCTCCTGCATTCCACAACACCGGCTGAGCCGTCGCGCCGGCCTACCACGACCTCGTCGGCGTAGCCTATGAAGAGGCCGTGCTCCACCACGCCCGGCATAGTCTCGAGGAAAGCTTCGACCTCGAACACGTCCATCCTCCCCCAAGGCTCCACGTCGACTACGACGCCGCAGTTGTCGGTCACCGCCGGCCCGTCGCGGCAGCCGCAGCCGCCGCGGGGGCGGGCGGGAACCCCCCGGGCCTCAAGCGCCCACACCACGGCCTCCACCGCCGCTGGTAGGACCTCCACGGGGAGGGGGCGCCCCTTCTCGCCGAGGCTCCTGGAGAGCTTCGTCTCGTCAACCACTATTATGACTCGCCTGCTGTTGTAGGCTAGGAGCTTCTCCCTCGTCATAGCCGCCCCGCGGCCCTTGAGTATCATGCAGCTCCCCGCCTCGACGGCGACCTCGTCGGCGCCGTCGAAGTAGAGGTCTAGCCCTCCCCTGGGTATCGCAGTGTAGGCCTCCAGGCCCATGCCACGGATGGCTAGGAGGGTGTCGAGGCTGGAGGCGTAGAGGCGGAGCCTCCCAAGCCTCTCCACGCCGAGCCTCTCCGCGAGGAGCTGAAGGGCGAGCCTGGTGGTAGACCCGGTGCCAACGCCGAGCCGGGAGACGCTCCCCGACTCCACCGCCTCGGCCACGATCTCTGCAGCCTTCTCGGCCGCCGCCCGCTTAGCCGGGGAGGCCTGGGCAGTCAACAACCCGTCCCCGGAGGTCGTACCAGGTGGCGCCGGTTACTTCTACGCACCTCCACTCGCCCGGCTCCGCGGAACCCTCGGGGAGTATCACCGGCATGTAGTTGTAGAGCTTCGCGTCCAACCCCCCGCGTGGGCCGCGGTCTACCACTAGGGCCAGGGCCCTGCTGCCCAGGTAGCGGCTGTGCTCCTCCAAGCCTATCCTCTCCACCACAGCCATGAGCCTCTTGCTCCTCTCCTTCTTGACAGGGTCCGGCACCTGGGGGAGCCCCGCGGCCACGGTGCGGGGCCTGGGCGTGTACTGGGCCAGGTGCACCCTCTCGAAGCGCAGCTCCTCAACGAGCTTAACCGTGTTCTCGAAGGCCTCCTCGTCCTCGCCCGGGTGCCCGACTATAATGTCGGTGGCTACCATGGCGCCGGGCATCTTCCTCCTAACCTCCTTCACCAGGCTCCGGTACTCGTCCACCGTGTATCCCCTCTTCATTATCCTCAGCACGCGGTCGTCGCCGCTCTGGACTGGGAGGTGAAAGAACTTGTAGAACCTCGGGCTGCGCATCACCTCAAGGTACTCGTCGAGTATCGGCTCCAGCTGGTCGGGGCTCATCATCCCCACGCGCACCATGAACCTGCCCGGTATCTCGGCTATCCTCCGCAGCAGCTCCGGCAGCATCCTCCGCCCGTAGATGTCCACCCCATAGACGGCTACGTCCTGTCCGGTGAGCCTAACCTCCACCACGCCCCTCCTCGCCAGCGCCTCCACGGTCTCCACTATCTGCTCCATGGGCCTGCTGAGGACGCGGCGGCGGGCCAGCTTGGTTAGGCAGAAGCTGCAGTCGCCCAGGCAGCCGTCCGCCACTGGGACCTCGGCCACGCGGCCCCGCTGCAGCAGCCCCGGCTCCGGAGCGTAGACGGTCTTGGGCCTGGGGGGCTCCCCGAGGAGGTCCCGGCCCTCCTCCACCGCCTCGTATACACGGTGGACGTTCTGGGTCGAGACCAGCACCGCCTCGGGGGCGAGCCTCTTCACAGTATACGGCTGCGCTGTCGCCATGCAGCCCGCTACTATCAGCCTGGCGCCCGTCTTAGCTGCAACCTCTCTGAGCCTCCTTATCCTGTTCTTCATCTTCTCCTCCGTCTCCAGCCTGACCGTGCACGTGTTCAGGATTATCACGTCCGCCTCCCAGGGGCTGTCCACCCTCCGGTAGCCCCGGCGGCTGAGGGCGGAGAGCATCAGCCCGGTGTCGGCCTGGTTCAACGCGCAGCCGTAGGTCTCCACGTATACCCTGCCGGGCATCGCCGCCCGCTCCCCTCTACCCCCGCCCTCCCGGAGAGTCTCTTCTACGGGGTTAACATCCCCTCCATGGGATGGTGCGGTTGACGGGGCCGATATACCCTCTCCCCGGGCGCCCCGGCGCCGTGTAGCCTGGGGTGGCCCACATGGCTGAGGAGGGCTTCGAGGAGGCTATGGGAGTGGATTTCTACGAGTGGAGCAGCGAGTATATCGAGAGGCTCCGCAAGCAGGGCGTGGTAGAGTACGTGACTGACTACGGGAGGTACAGGAAGATCCTCGAGGAGCACCCGGTGGTCGTCGCCGTGTACACGACGCCGACGTGCAGCGCATGCGCGATATACAAGCCTATATACTACATGGTGGCCGAGGAGCTGCAGGACAGGGCGAAGTGGATAGAGGTGGACGCCTACTACGCCCCCGAGGCGGCCTACGAGGTCGGGGTTATGGCTACGCCCACCACAATGTTCTTCGTGAACGGAGAGGCCGTGGACGGCTTCGTGGGGGTCATGGACGAGGACGGGCTCAAGGAGGCGCTGGAGGAGGTCCTCCGCCGCCACGCCAGGCGCTAGCCGCAGAGCGCCGCCAGGTCCCTGGAGGCGTGCGCGGCCAGCTGCGCGAGGCCAAGCCCACGGTAGAGCCTCTCCTCCCTCCTCAGCACCCCGCAGAGCCCCGGGCCGGGCAGGGGCCGTGGCCTACCGGGGCCCAGCAGCACAAGCCCCTCCCCCAGGGGCGACCTGGCCCCCCGCACCCTGAGGTTCTCCCTCGTGTTCACGTGGGCGAAGCAGGTGGAGTGCCAGCAGAGCATCCTGGAGCCCGCCAGCGCCAGGCTCCCCGCGAGCCTCAGGGGGTCGGTGGCCCGCAGCTCGCCGCGGAGCCTCCGCAGCCGCAGCAGCGGCTCCGCCA